>JAQSCR010000398.1:0-20145 GCA_029945495.1 Pseudolabrys sp.
CTTGCACCGTTTCCGTCCCCTCAGCCCGCTTTACTTGCCCGGCTCTTGGCCACTTTCGGAATTTGGAACACTCGTTGGAACACTTGCCTTAGATGCTTCCAGCACAAGATCGGCTAACAGGCGCCCGAGACAGTCGTGAACACGCTCAGCCATATCAAGTTTTTTGGTGGCGGAATAGAGGTCGAAAGTCCCCAAATCCGCCCATGTCTTCATAAGGTCGAAACGATCGAACAGCGGGGTTTCATGTTGCAGTGCAACCCAACGCATGATTTCGAGGTAGGTCGACAGCGCAATCATTGATTCCGTGCGCGGACTGTACTGCGGGTTGATGAAAATAACGTCTGCCCCGGCCGAACGGGTGATTTTGATGCCCTTTTCCAGCGCCTGGCTGAACTGGTCGGGGTCAACCGATTGCATCGCGTCGACGGTGGCAGTCTGCCAGATCATCAGTGCCGGCTTTGCCGCCGCCAGCGACGGGCCCAGGATTTTGACCATTTCGGCGGCGGTGCGCTTGGGCTTCACGTCGGTCGCCACCTGGACATCGACGCCGGGCAGCTTCGCCGCCAGCGCCACTTGCAGCCGCGCCGGATAGGAGGCTTTGGCGCCGGCAGCGCCAGGCAGTTGCGAGGAGCCGGCGCCGACCACCAATATGCCGAGATGTTTCGCAGCGATCGCGCGGGTCACCTGCCGCAGCGGAAAATCGATCTCCGTCATGCGATTTGGCGCGTCGCATTCGGTCAAAGGCTGCGCCCAGGCCGGCCAAATCGGTCCGAGCACAATCTGGCCGAGCACCGCCAGAACCGGCAGCGCCAGCAGAAATATTAAGCGCCCCTTCATGCCTCGCTCCCCGCGTAGCCTGGTTTGGTCTCAGGCGGCCGCGGTCCCGGTCCTTGTCGTTCGACCTTCCTATACCACGAAATCACGGCCGCGGCTCCCACCATGAGGCCAATGCCGCTGGCGCTCACCAAGACATGCATGAACACCCGGTTGGAAACCTCGGTGAAGACGAAGTGCCCGGCAAAGGACAGGAACACCCCGAGGCAGAATATTTCCAGCGAATGGCGGCCGCAGACAATCGCCGGCCAGCACAGCGGCGATTTGAGCCACGGCCAATCCGCCGGCACCAGCCGGACCGTGATCACGGCCAGCGATAGGAAATGCAGGATGCGCAATACATCGAGATTGGCCTTGTCGATCGGATAAATCGCTTCGCCGATGAACTTCGGCACGTGGGCGCCGAGTACCGGAAAATACCAGGTCATCGCAATGCTAAAAGCGAAAGCGAGATAGGCGATTGCCAGCCCGATAACCACCGGCGACTTGATCCAGCGCGCCAGCCGTGTGGCGCCGCCGAGCGCGCACCAGGCGCCGAACACGAACAGCAACTGCCAGGCGAGCGGGTTGAACGCCCAGTCGCCGCTCGGATAGGCCGGCAGATTCCATTCGAACATCCACGCCATCGTATAGATCGTCGCCGACACCACCAGTGCCAGACTCGGCGACCGCAACAGCAGCCACAGGATCGGCGCGAACCACAAGAGCAGCACGATGTAGAGCGGCAGCACGTCCATGTTCACCGGTTTGAACTTCAACAGCAGCGCCTGGATGATGGTGACGTCCGGATTGTTGAGGAAGTTGACTACGCCCATTTCTTCCGAATAGAGCGGATTGTCGAACGAGTGCGAGACGTAGGAAATCTCGGCAAGATAGATCGCGAGCAGGAAGACGTGCGCGACATAGATCTGCCAGGCGCGCTTGAGCACCCGGGCGGATGCGACGACGAAGCCGTTCGATGTCATGGCGCGGCCATAGACGAAGGCCGCGGTATAGCCGGAGATGAAGACGAAGATTTCGGTGGCGTCGCTGAACCCGTAATTACGGATGGTGATCCAGCTCACCAGGTTCGACGGAATATGGTCGAGGAAAATCAGCCAGAGGGCGAGCCCGCGAAACAGATCAAGCCGCAGATCGCGTTCGGTCGGAACCGGGGCCATGAAGGGATTTTCTTTCGTGCACCGTTTCAGCCATAATCCCGGATCGGGGACAAATAGCCAGCTCCCGCGTCGTATAATAATAAGGCTTTTAAATGTACCGCGCGGTAACCCGCAAGATCGAAGTCACGGTGACGCCCGCCTTTATTGCCGAGCGGTCATCGCCCGGCAGTGGCTATTATTTCTGGTCCTATACGATCGACATTGCCAATCACGGTTCCGAGACCGTCCAGCTCAGGACCCGCCACTGGCGCATCACCGACGCGCTCGGCCGGTTGCAGGAAGTCAAAGGTCCGGGCGTGGTCGGCGAGGAGCCGGTGCTCAAGCCCGGCGAATCCTTCGAATATACCAGTGGGGTGCCGCTGCCGACGCCGTCCGGCTTCATGGTCGGTAGCTACGGCATGATCACCGCGGACGGCGACCATTTCGATATCGAGATCCCGGCGTTTTCGCTGGACGCCCCCTCGGCGGCGCGCACGGTCAACTGAATTCTCTTGTCCCGGGCGAAGACCCGGGACCTTACCACATTCGGAGTTCGCGACGGTCCCGGTTCTGCAACGCGGCGTTCATTGCACTCACGCCGCATTGCGCCCGGGACAAGGGTCACGGCAAACAGCCTTTAAATCGATCGAGCGCCTGACGCGGCAGCACCGCCAGCACGGCGCCGCTTTCCGCGAAATCCTGCAAGGCTTCGACCTGCGGCTCGGGCAGCGCGACGCAGCCGGCTGTTCCTTTCGCGTCAGGACGCCGCACATGGATAAAGATGCAGGAGCCGGCGCGCGCGGCGCGGTCGGTCGGGTAATCGACCAGAAGGCCGCGCCGATATTCCGGCACCCGCCACATGTTCTCGCCATGCACCTTTGAGCCGACCCGGGCGCGCGAGGTGATGGTGTTGTAGGCCGGCGAGCTGGAATCATCGACGCAGGTCATGCCCTCGGCGACGCGCAGATAGTGCAGTAGAGCCGACGGCGCGAAACCGAAGGGGTGGCCGATCTTGTAAAAGCCGGCCGGCACGCGCTTGTCGCCGTCGACTTTGATTGGCTCGCCCGTCTGCGCGAAGGCGCGGAAGGCATGCGCCCAGCCGACACCGTTATGGCCGATCAGCGCCGTGACCGGGCCGCTCGCCGGCAGCCAAGGCGCATTCGGCGCGGTGCGCGTGAAACGCTGAACGCTCGCCGTGGTCGAGGTCATTGTGTCGGCTGTCACCATAACGAGCTTGCGCGCGTCGGCCAGCGGCACCGGACAGGTTTGGGCAAGCGCCACGCCGGGCGCCAACAGAATGACAATAGTCAGGAGAATGCGTGACATCGCCCGCAATGTAACCCGGCGATGCCGGCCGACGCGAAAATCCGCGGAGTTTGGTTACTCCGGCCTCGGATCGGTCTCGCCCGGCGCGAAGATATAGGTCGAACTGCAGAATTCGCAGGTGACCGAGATCTTGCCGTCCTCAACCATGTGATCGCGATCCTCCTGCGAAAAACTTCGCAGCATGGCTTCGACCGTGTCGCGCGAGCACGAGCACTCGGCGCGCACGTCGAGGCTCTGGAACACGCGCACACCCGGTTCGTGAAACAGCCGATAGGCCAGCCGCTCGCTCGACACCGCCGGATCGATCAGCTCGATGTCCTCGACGGTTTCCAGCAAGGCGCGGCCCTGCACCCAGGCATCGTCTTCGACCGATGCCGAGAGCGCGATGCCTTCCGGCGCGTCGCCGGGATGGAGGTCGATGCGCGCGCGCTCAGCCGACTTCGGCAGGAACTGCAGCATGATGCCGCCGGCGCGCCAGCGATGTTTTGCTCCGGGGATGAACTCCTCGGCCACCGCCAGGCGGACGCGCGTCGGGATCTGTTCCGAGCGCAGGAAGTATTCATGCGCGGCGTCTTCGAGCGAGCCGCCGTCGAGCGCGACCAGGCCCTGATAGCGCGAGGTGGCGGCGCCCTGATCGATGGTCATGGCGAGATGGCCCTTGCCGAGCAGCGACCCGGCGTCGGCGTTGCCGGCGGCGACGGCGGCAACAACACCTTCTTTGCCAAAGCGCGCGCAGGCGCGGACCTTGCCGGGCGTGGTGTAATCGACAACCAGCAGGCCGACCGGGCCGTCGGTCTGGGTCTGCAGAATAAAGCGGCCTTCCATTTTCAGGGCCGAGCCGAGCATCACGGTCAGCACAATGGCTTCGCCCAAGAGCTTGGCCACTGGCTCCGGGTAAGCGTGCTTGGCGAGGATTTCATCGACCAGTGGACCGAGCCGGACGACGCGGCCGCGCAGATCGAGCGAAGCGACCTCGAACGGCATCACCGTATCGTCGGGGCTGGTGGCCGCCGGGGCGCGGGAGGGAATTTCAATATCGGGGGAGGTCATGGCGGGCTGGGTCATCTGCCTTATGTAGAGCGGAAGGGCCGGATTTCGAGTCCCGGCCGCGCGCTCATTCTTGCCAAAGCGAAATCGCGTTTAAACGCCGTCGGCGTGCAGGCACCAGGCGAGCAGGCCCTTCTGGGCGTGCAGGCGGTTTTCGGCCTCGTCGAATACCACCGACTGCGGCCCGTCGATCACCTCGTCGGTGACTTCCTCGCCGCGATGGGCCGGCAGGCAATGCATGAACAGCGCGTCCGGCTTGGCCTTCGACATCAGGCTGGCATTGACCTGATAGCGCTTGAGCACGTTGTGACGATGCTTGCCGTCGCGGTCGCCCATCGACACCCAGGTGTCGGTGACGACACAGTCGGCGTCCTTGACGGCTTCTTCCGGATCTTCCGTGCACTTGATCGCAGCGCCGGAAGCCTTGATCCAGTCCATCAGCCACTTTTTCGGCTTGAGCTCAGTCGGCGTCGCGATCTGCAGTTCGAATTCGAAACGCTCGGCCGCGTGCGCGAGAGAGGCCAGCACATTGTTGGCGTCGCCGGTCCAGGCGATCTTGCGCCCCTTGATCGAGCCGCGATGCTCTTCATAGGTCATCACGTCGGCCAGCACCTGACAGGGATGCGAGCGCCGCGTCAGCCCGTTGATCACCGGCACGGTGGCATAACGCGCGATTTCGGCGACCGACTCGTGGTCGAGCGTGCGGATCATGATGGCATCGACGAAACGCGACAGGACGCGCGCGGTGTCGGCCAGGGTCTCGCCACGGCCGAGCTGCATTTCCTGCGCGGTCAGCATGATGGCTTCGCCACCCAACTGGCGCATGCCGACGTCGAAGGAGACGCGGGTGCGGGTCGAGGGCTTGTCGAAGATCATCGCCAAGGTCTTGCCGGCAAGCGGCGCCGACAGCTCGCCGCGCTTGCGCGCGGTTTTCATGCTGCGGCTGTTGGCGATGATGCCGTTGAGCACCGGCTTGGGGATATCGGTCAGATCGAGGAAATGGCGCACGCCGTTGCCGCTCATCACGCCGCCCCCTGCTTGGCAAGCTGGTCACCAACCTGGCTTCCTTGCCGCGGATGGGCCTGCTCGAGCCTGGTGCAGGCGCGGTCGATGCGCGCGATCGCCTCGGAAATCTCGGCCTCATTGATGATCAAAGGCGGCAGCAGCCGCACGACATTGTCGCCGGCCGCGACCGTGATCATTTCCTCGTTGCGCAGTTCATCGACCATCTCGGCAACCGGCGGCACCATGCGCAGGCCGATCAGCAGGCCTTCGCCGCGCACCTCGGCGATCACCGAGGAATGCCGGTCTTTCAGTTCGGCCAGCCGCTGCTTCATCAGCAGACCGTTCTGGCGCACCTTCTCGAGGAAACCTTTCGACGTCACCACGTCGAGCACGGCATTGGCCGCCGCCATCGCCAGCTGATTGCCGCCGAAGGTCGAGCCATGCGTGCCGGCCGTCATGCCCTTGGCCGCTTCCGCGGTCGCCAGACACGCGCCGATCGGGAAGCCGCCGCCGAGCGCCTTGGCCAAAGCCATGATATCGGGCGTCACGCCGGTGTGCTGATAGGCGAACAGGTCGCCGGTGCGGCCGATGCCGCTCTGCACTTCGTCGAAGATCAACAGCAGGCCGTTATCGTCGCACAATTTTCGAAGTGCGCGCAAAAACGCATGAGGAACGACCCGCACGCCGCCCTCGCCCATCACCGGCTCGATGATGATCGCCGCGGTTTCCGGGCCGACCGCCTTCTTGACCGCGTCGAGATCGCCGAACGCGACCTGGTCGAAGCCGGGCATCGCCGGGCCGAAGCCTTCGAGATATTTCTTGTTACCGGTGGCGGCGAGCGCCGCCAACGTCCGGCCGTGGAACGCGCCTTCGAAGGTGACGATCCGGTTGCGCTCAGGCTTGCCGGAGGCGAACTGATATTTGCGCGCCATCTTGATCGCGCATTCGATCGCTTCGGTGCCGGAGTTCTGGAAGAACACGAAATCGGCGAAGCTCAATTCGCACAGCCGCTCGGCCAGTCTCTCGCCTTCCGGAATCCGGTAGAGGTTGGAGGTGTGCCAGAGCTTTTGCGCCTGCGCGGTGATCGCCGCGACCATATGCGGGTGGGCATGGCCGAGCGCGTTGACGGCGACGCCAGAAGTGAAGTCGAGGTAGCGCTTGCCCGCCGCCGTAATCAGCCAGGCGCCCTCGCCCCGCTCAAAGGCGAGGTCGAC
Source organism: Pseudolabrys sp. (assembly GCA_029945495.1). Lineage (GTDB taxonomy): Bacteria > Pseudomonadota > Alphaproteobacteria > Rhizobiales > Xanthobacteraceae > Pseudolabrys. The sequence continues at coordinate 6,566 of JAQSCR010000398.1, forward strand.
GCGCGAATAGGTCGGCAATAGGTGCGAGCTCACGACCGGCTTCTTTCATCGACTGTTCGATACGGGCATCATCATATCATGCGCCCGAAAATGAATCGTGCCGCCTCAGACGGGCGGCACTTTGGGCATTCTATTGCCGGGTCGGAGAGTGTCAACCGCCGGCCCGGCGGCGCTTTTTCGGGGTTTTTAAGGCCCGCGCCGGCGCGCGGAACCGCGTTTTTCCTATTTTTGCGCGTGATCTTGCCCGAAAACCTGTTCCCACTTTTCGGGATCACGCGCGAATCGCGACTCAAATTCGCCGTAAGGTGCGATTCTAAAGGAAAACCTGTTGGTAGATAGGTTTTCGGCGGTTGCAAATGCTTGCGGGCGAGTCAACCCATAGTGTAGTTTTTCACTCAGGCGCTACGACATGTCGTGCGTATCGCCACCGAATTCTAGTTCATCCCTGACGCGTTCACGTTCAGGCACGGAAAATCCGTGCCGGGCTACGGGGATGGATTCAATCGAAGGCACGTTGTGCCGAGGGGACGCCCACTATGAGCTGGACCGACGAACGGGTCGAACTCCTGAAGAAATTATGGGCTGACGGTCTGTCCGCCAGCCAGATTGCCGCCGAATTGGGCGGAATCACCCGTAACGCGGTGATCGGCAAGGTTCACCGCCTCGGCCTGTCCGGCCGGGCCAAGAGCCCGTCCTCGAGCGCGCCGCGGCCGCGCAAGGCGCGTTCATCCGGCCACATGATCCGGGTGCAGCGGCCGCAGGTGCGCGGCAACACCGCGCTGGCCTACGACTACGAGGTCGAAGCCGAGCCGGAAATGCTGGAAATCCCGATGGAGCAGCGCAAAACCCTGCTTCAGCTCAGCGAGAAGACCTGCCACTGGCCGGTCGGCGATCCGAGCACGCCGGATTTCTTCTTCTGCGGCGGCGAGAACGCCGACGACAAGCCCTATTGCACGTTCCACTGCCGGGTGGCGTTCCAGCCCGCCTCCGACCGCCGCCGCGTCAACCGGCCGCCGTTTCGGAATTAGGTTTGGGTTTGTTTAGATGCGAAAGGCCGGGGCGATTGCTCCGGCCTTTTTGTTATTTATCCGGTCCCTCCGTTGTCATTGCCGGGCTTAGCCGTTCGAAGAATGGCGTTTCTATGAAACGCCTATGACCCGGCAACCATGAGGTGGGTCGGCATCGGCAGACTTACGTAAGTCTACCATCGACGCGCTTCATCATGGATGCCCGGGTCAAGCCCGGGCATGACAGCGTATGTGAAGACGCTCCCATATCACCGATTCAATTTTCAAACAGCGGGTTCTTTCACGCCGGCGGCGCGACGGCGGCCGACTGGTTGTGGCGGGCGATCGCTGCGGCGACGAAGCCGGACGCCTTCATCTCCTCGATGAACGCCGCGAGATAACGCTGGCCGGCGAACTTGCCCTTGCTGGCCGCCATGGCCTGGCGGATTTCCATAAAGCGGTCAGGCATCACACGCGTTGCCGGATGGCTTTTGGCATAAATGTCGAGCGGCTGACGCACGCCGGCCGCGGCATCGACCTTGCCCGCTTCCAGCAAGGTGAACATCGACTCTCCGTCGCCGGCACGCACCAAGGCGGCATTCTTCAGTGAGCGCGTCAGAAACAGATCGTAGGCCGCGCCGGTGTTGACGCCGATGCGCACACCCGGCGCATCGACATCCTCGACCTTCTTGAGCGGGGAATCCCTGGCGACCAGATAGGTGCCTTCGATCAGCACATAAGGCGCGGTGAACTCGACCTCGGCCGCGCGCGCCGGCTCGATGGCGAGGAAGCAGATGTCCCAGGCGCCGGTATTGGCCACAGCGGAAACCTTGCCGGCGCTTTCGTACACGACGAATTCGACCGGAACGCCGAGCCGCTTGCCGAGCTCATGGGCGAGATCGACGGTGATGCCGGTGGGACCGGCAGAACCTTCGCCGCGCTTGGCCAGCACGATATTGCCGACATTGATGGCGGCGCGCATTTTGCCGCCGGGCGCCAGATCGTTGAGCACGTCTTGTTGCGGCATCGCGGCGCCTCCCCAACTTCATTGATCGTTGGGACCAGCACTAGCCGTTTCGGCGACCGCCGACAATAAACCCGGCGAATATAAGAATGGTCAGACCGCCCGGCCGAAGCGGTCGTCGAGAGCGTAGCCGGCGCCGCGCACGGTGCGGATCGGGTCGGCGGTCTGGCCGCGGTTCATCGCCTTGCGCAGGCGGCCGACATGGACGTCGACGGTGCGTTCGTCGATATAGATATCCGAACCCCAGACGCCGTTGAGCAGCTGCTCGCGCGAGAACACGCGGCCGGGCCGCTCCATCAGGAATTCCAGCAGGCGATATTCGGTCGGCCCGAGTTCGACGGCGCGGCCGTTGCGCGACACCCGCTTCTTGTCGCGGTCGAGCTCGATGTCGCCGAAATTGAGCACGCTGGCGACCCGCTCCGGATTGGCGCGGCGCAGCAGCGCGCGCACGCGCGCCAGCAGTTCCGGCACCGAGAACGGCTTGACGATGTAATCGTCGGCGCCGGTGGCCAGGCCCCGCACCTTCTCGCTCTCCTCGCCGCGCGCGGTCAGCATGATGATCGGCAACTGGCGGGTTTCCGGCCGCGCGCGCAGGCGGCGGCACAATTCGATTCCCGACAGGCCGGGCAGCATCCAGTCCAGCACCACCAGGTCGGGCGTCGTGTCCGTCAGCTTGGTGTCGGCTTCGTCGCCGCGCGCCGCGGTTTCCACCTCGTAGCCTTCGGCCTCGAGGTTGTAGCGCAGCAGCATGGTGAGCGGCTCCTCGTCTTCAACGATCAGGATTCGCGCGCTCATTAAAACCTTCCTTTGCGCATGATCTTCTCATGCGCACGCTTCAGTTGCCGCTGGCGCCGGTCAGAGCGGCGAGGGTCGTGGTGTCGCCTTTGGGCCGGCGTTCGGTGATCGGATTGCCGTCGATGATGTAATGCACAGTCTCGGCGATGTTGGTGGCGTGGTCGCCCATGCGCTCGATGTTCTTGGCGCAGAACATGAGGTGGATGCAGAAGGTGATGTTGCGCGGATCTTCCATCATGTAGGTGAGAAGCTCACGAAATACGGAAGTGCAGACCGCATCGATTTCCTCGTCGCCGCGCCACACCGCCATCGCCTTGCTATCGTCGCGGCGGCCATAGGCGTCGAGCACCGCCTTGAGCTGCTCGAGCACCAAATCGGTCATGTGCTCGACGCCGCGGATCAGCTTCGGCGGCGGGAATTCGGCATTGAGCGCGATCACGCGCTTGGCGATGTTCTTGGCGAGATCGCCGATGCGTTCGAGATCGTTGGCGACGCGTAGCGCGCCGACGATCTCGCGCAGATCGACCGCCATCGGCTGGCGGCGGGCGATGGTCAGCACCGATTTTTCCTCGATCTCACGCTGCAGCGCGTCGATATTGACGTCCGACGCCGTGACCCGCTGCGCCAGATTGGTGTCGCGCTTGGCCAATGCGTCGACGGCGTCGGCCACCTGTTTTTCGGCCAGGCCGCCCATTTCGGCGACCATGCGCGACAGATCCTGCAGGTCGACGTCGAAGGCCTTGGCGGTGTGTTGTTCGGTCATTTTCGTATTCCCTGATTTTTTAACCGAAACGGCCGGTGATGTAGTCCTGGGTGCGGCGGTCGGTCGGCGTCGTGAACATGCGCGTGGTGTCGCCATACTCGACCATCTCGCCGAGATACATGAAGGCGGTGAAGTCGGAGACGCGCGCGGCCTGCTGCATGTTATGGGTGACGATGGCGATGGTGTAGTCTTCCTTCAGTTCGTCGATCAGTTCCTCGATCTTGGCGGTCGAGATCGGATCGAGCGCCGAGCACGGCTCGTCGAACAGGATCACTTCCGGACGCACGGCGACGGTGCGCGCGATGCACAGGCGCTGCTGCTGGCCGCCGGACAGCGACAGGCCGCTGGCGCCCAGCTTGTCCTTGACCTCGTCCCACAGCGCGGCGCGCGCCAGCGCGTGCTTGACGCGGTCGTCGAGCTCGGACTTCGGCAATTTTTCGTAGAGGCGAATACCGAAGGCGATGTTTTCGTAGATCGTCATCGGGAACGGCGTCGGCTTCTGGAACACCATGCCGACCTTGGCGCGCAGCAAATTGAGATCCTGCGACGGCGCCAGAATATCGTCGTTGTCGAGCCGGACGTGGCCGGTGGCGCGCTGGTGCGGATAGAGGTCGTACATGCGGTTCAGGACGCGCAGCAGGGTCGACTTGCCGCAGCCGGACGGACCGATGAATGCCGTGACCTTGCCGTGATACAGCGACACGTTGATATCTTTAAGCGCGCGATGGTCGCCGTAATAGAAATCGAGATTCTGCACCGTGACCTTTTCGACCAGATCGCCGGCGTTACTGGCGGCGTGGGTAACGGTCGGCACCGTGAAGTTGGCCGTGCTCATGATTTTTTACTCTGTCCACCGAGGAAGCGGGCGGTGATGCTGAGCGCAAGTACCGCCAGGGTAATGATCAAGGCGCCGGTCCAGGCCAGCTCCTGCCAGTCCTTGTAGGGACTGAGCGCGAACTGGAAGATGACGACCGGCAGGCTGGAGACCGGCGCGTTCATGTCGTTCGTCCAGAACTGATTGTTCAGCGCGGTGAACAGCAAGGGCGCGGTCTCGCCCGAGATGCGGGCGATGGCGAGCAGCACGCCGGTGATCATGCCGGCGCGGGCGGCGCGGTAGGCGACCTTGGCGATCATCAGCGAGCGCGGCAGGCCGATCGAGGCGGCGGCTTCGCGCAACGTGTCCGGCACCAAAGTCAGCATGTCCTCGGTGGTGCGCACCACCACCGGCACGACGATCACGGCGAGCGCCACCGAGCCGGCCCAGCCGGAGAAGTGGCCCATCTGGGCGACCATGATCTCATAGACGAACAGACCGACGACGATCGACGGCGCGCTCAGCAGGATGTCGTTGATGAAGCGCACCACCGTCGACAATTTGTCGTGGCGGCCATATTCGGCGAGATAGGTGCCGGCAAGAACGCCGAGCGGCGTGCCGATCAGAACGGCGATGAAGGTCATCACCAGGCTGCCGATGATCGGGTTCAAGAGGCCGCCAGCGGCGCCGGGCGGCGGCGTCATTTCGGTGAACACGCGCAGCGACAGGCCGCTGAACCCTTCCCAGAACAACACACCGAGAATCAGCGCCAGCCAGGTGAGGCCGAAGCCGGTCGCCAGATAGGCGAGCGTCATGGTGATGCCGTTCTTGCGGCGGCGGCTGGCGTAAAGCGGCGAGGATGCGCCGGAGATCATGATGGCCATGGGCTTAAGTCCCCAGCCGTGCGTTGAGCCGCATCAGCATCAGCCGCGCGAAGGCGAGCACGATGAAGGTGATGACGAACAAAATGAGGCCGAGCGCGATCAGCGACGAGGTGTAGAGGTCGCCGACGGCTTCGGTGAATTCGTTGGCGATGGTCGCCGAAATCGTCGTGCCGGGCGCCAGGATCGAGCCGGAGATGCGGTGCGCGTTGCCGATGACGAAGGTGACCGCCATCGTCTCGCCGAGCGCGCGGCCCAAGGCCAGCATGACGCCGCCGATGACGCCGACGCGGGTGAAGGGCAACACGACATAGCGCGCCACTTCCCAGGTGGTGCAGCCCAGCCCGTAGGCGGCTTCCTTCAATACCGGCGGCACCGCTTCGAACACGTCGCGCGAGATCGAGGTGATGAAGGGCAGCACCATGATCGCCAGGATCAGGCCGGCGGTGAGAATGCCGATGCCGTAAGGCGGGCCTTCGAACAAGGTCGACAGCACCGGCACGTTGCCGAAGGCGGCGATCAGGAACGGCTGCACGTGCTGCTGCAAAAACGGTGCGAACACGAACAGGCCCCAGATGCCGTAGATGATCGACGGGATGCCGGCGAGCAGCTCGATGGCGATGCCGACCGGACGGCGCAGCCACAGCGGGCACAGTTCGGTGAGAAACAGCGCGATGAACAGGCCGACCGGCACGGCGATGAGCATGGCGATGAGCGAGGTGACGATGGTGCCGTAGATCGGCGCGATGGCGCCGAAGTGCTCGGTCACCGGGTTCCAGCTTTCCTCGATCAGGAAATTGAAACCGAATTTCTGCAAGGCCGGCCAGGCGCCATAGACCAGCGAAAAGATGATGCCGCTGAGGATGACAAGGACGGTTACCGCGGCGGCGCGCGTGAGGTGGCGGAAAGCGGCGTCGCCGAGCCGCAGCTTTTGCAGGACCTTGGCGCGGTCGACCTGTTCGGCCACCGAAACGGCGCTGCCGCTCTGAAACGCTACGTCAACCACGGGTCGCCTCCGGGTAGAAGTCACTGGGCTCTCCTAAGGCCGTTGGCCGATCAGGGGAGGTACTCAAGCGGCCAACCGGCCGCAACACAAGCCGCCAAATACCGGCGGTGGACAAAGAAAGGGCGCCAAAGTCCGCTCTCGGCTTGGCGCCCTTTCCCATGTTCCAGGCGGATTACATCGCCGCCTTGACGTCGCTCTTCCACTTGCTCTGGATCAGAGTGACGACGCTGTCCGGCATCGGGACGTAGTCGAGCTCTTCAGCCATCTTGTCGCCGTTCTTGTAAGCCCAGGCGAAGAACTTGAGGGCTTCGCTGGCGGCGGCCGCGTCTTTCGGCTCCTTCGGGATCAGGATGAAGGTCGCGCCGGCGATCGGCCAGGACTTGGCGCCCGGTTCGTCGGTCAGGATCTGGTAGAAACCAGGCGCCTTGGCCCAGTCGGCTCCAGCGGCGGCGGCCATGATGCTTTCCGAGTCGGCGGTAACCGTCTTGCCGTCTTTGTTGATCATCTTGGTGGTGGTCAACTTGTTCTGCTTGGCGTAGGCGGTTTCGACGTAACCGATGGCGCCCTTGGTGTTGGCGACATTGTTGGCAACGCCTTCGTTACCCTTGGCGCCGATGCCGGCCGGCCATTGCACCGCGGTGCTGCTGCCGACTTTCGACTTCCACTCGCCACTGACCTTCGACAGGTAGTTGGTGAACACGAAGGTGGTGCCCGACCCGTCCGAACGATGCACCAGCGCGATCGCCTGATCCGGCAGCTTCGCAGCCGGGTTGAGCTTGGCGAGCGCCGGGTCGTTCCACTTCTTGATGTCGCCGAGGAAGATCTTGGCCAGCGTCGGACCGTCGATGGTTAGGTCGCCGCTCTTGATGCCGTCGAGATTGACGACCGGCACGATGCCGCCCATCACGGTCGGGAACTGGATGACGCCGATCTTGTCGAGTTCGGCCGGCTCGAGCGGCATGTCGGACGCGCCGAAGGTCACGGTGCGCGCGGTGATCTGCTTGATGCCGCCGCCGGAACCGATCGACTGATAGTTCAGTCCGTTACCGGTTTCCTTTTTGTAGGCGTCGGCCCACTTGGCGTAAATCGGATAGGGGAAGGTCGCGCCGGCACCGGAGATGTCGGCGGCGTTGGCCGGCAGATAAGCGGCGGCGGCGAGGAAGCCGGCGGCGGCGATTGCGGTCCAGTGTTTCAAGGGAACTCTCCATGTTTGCGGCCAAACGCCGGAACGGGCCATCGGGACCCGCCGGTCGTTTCTTCGGGCCCTACAAACGGGCGGCCGCTGTTGTTTAAAACGCGCTCCAAGACTGACAGCGGACGGGAGTTTTTCGTTGCGTTGGCTCAAGTCGTTCCGTTGTCGAGGACAGGCTTAGAGGCGGCACATCACCCTTTTATAAAGGTTTGATGACAATCCCATGACAGCACAAGCTATTGATTTTTATGAAATTTATTTGTTTTCGCCGGTTTCGCCCGGGCGCAGCGGCAGGTGCATGACAAAACTGGCGCCCTGACCCAAAACGCTGTCGATCGACAGCCTCCCGGCGTGGCGATTGAGCACATGTTTGACCAGCGCCAGGCCCAGTCCGGTGCCGCCCTGGGCGCGGCTGTCGGCGACGTCGACCCGGTAAAATCGCTCGGTCAGGCGCGGCAGATGCTCGGGCGCGATGCCGGGGCCGTAATCGCGCACCGCGACGCGCGCCTCCGGCAGACCGGCGCGGGTCTGCGCCCGCGTCAAGGTGATGTCGACGCGCTTGCCGGCGGCGCCGTATTTGAGCGCGTTCTCGACCAGGTTCTCGAGCGCGCGGATCAATTCGTCGCGGTCGCCGAACACGACCAACGGCTCGGCCGGCGCCGTCATCTTGATCTCGACCTGACGGTCGCGCGCCAAGGTCTGCAGGCCGTCGGCGACCTGGCGCACCAGAGGCGCCAGATCGACCGGCGTATTCGGCTGCAGATGGGCGTTGAGCTCGATGCGCGACAGCGACAGCAGATCGTCGATCAGCCGCGCCATGCGCGCCGCCTGGCCCTGCATGATGCCGAGAAACTTCTCGCGCGCGACGGCGTCGTTCCTGGCCGGGCCTTGCAGGGTTTCAATGAAGCCGAGCAGCGCCGCCAACGGCGTACGCAGTTCGTGGCTGGCGTTGGCGACGAAGTCAGCGCGCATTTCCTCGACCCGGCGCAACGGCGTCAGATCGTTGAACGTCATCACCAGAATGTCGGAAGCATTCGTGTCGCCGCCGCCAAGGCGCACCGGCGTGACGAAGGCCTCGAACCAGCGGTCGAGCGGCACGCGCTCGAAGAATTCGACCCGCTGCGGTTCACGCTTTTTGGCGGCGCGCCTTATTGCATCGACCAGTTCCGGCATGCGCAAGGCGATCAAAGCCGGCTCGTCGCGCCGCAGCGCCGGCGCGATGCCGGTCGCGGCTTCGTTGAAGGCGATGACGCGCGAGTCGCTGTCGAGCACGATCGCCGGGTTCGGCAGGCCGCCGATCAGTTGCCCAATCAATCCCGCCAGCGGATGCGGCGCGCCGCGGCTTGAAAATACCGGGGCGCCGCGACCGCCGCCGACGTCGCCTTGACCGAGCAGCGCCTGCCAGGCGCCGCGCAGACGGCCGGGCCGCACCCCGGCCCTTGCATCGTCACGGTCATCGCCGTCAGCCATGGTGCGCCGTCACTTCCGGTCGCCGTCGGACTTGTCGCAGTCTGCCGGGATGAGGATCGGCGTCGCCACTTTGGTGACTGGCGCGAACTCGATCTTTTCCCGCGTGCCGCGCAGATTGAGCCAGATTTCACGCGCGCCGAGGATCGCCAGCGCAAAGGCAAACGGCGTCAGATAATACAGCACGCGGAACAGCAGCAGGCCGGCGAGCAGGCTTTCCTTTTCGAACTGCCACAACGCCACCAGCATGGCGGCGTCGAACACGCCAAGGCCGCCGGGCGCGTGGCTGGCGAAGCCGAGCAAGGTCGCGGTGACGAAGATCACGGCGATCGTGATGAAGCCGATATTCGGCTCGCTCGGCAGCAGCATATACATGGCGAGCGCGCAGCAGCCGAGATCGAGGATGCCGATGCAGATCTGCAGCAGCGTCGACGGCCCGCTCGGCAGCCGCACGGTCCAGCCACCGCGGCCGACCTCGCGCGGCGCGGTCCACACCCAGGCGAGATAGCTGGCCAGGATCGCCAACAGGCCGAGGCCGATGAGCCGGTTCGGCAATTCGCCAAGCTGGTCGATGGCGCCGGCGGCAGCCGGGTGGATGGTGATGCCGAGGCCGAGCACGGTGACATTGCCGAGCCAGAATGTGAGGCCGGCGACGAAGCAAATCTTGGCGACCTCGACGGCGTCGAGACCGTAATGCGAATAGATGCGGTAGCGCACCGCACCGCCGGTGAAGACCGTGGCGCCGATATTGTGGCCGACAGAATAGCTGGTGAAGCCGGCGAGCGCGGCGACCCGATAAGGCACGGCGCCGCGACCGATCGTGCGCAGCGCGAACCAGTCGTAGAATGTCAGGGTGAAATAGCCGCCGACGACGAAGGCAGCGGCGGCAAAGACATTGTGCAGCGGCGTCGCCTTCATCGCGACGACGACCGCGGCAAAGTCGATGTGCTGGAGCATGTGCACCAGCACTTTCACCGCCACACCGATGATGGCGAGACTGAGCAGAACGCCTATCCGATTCCAGCCGATGTATTTCTGGAATACCCGCGCCACCGCGCGCAGCGATTGAAGCATCTTTCCTCCGGATCGGCGCACCCTGCGCCGCGCGGCAGACCCCGCACGGCCAAGCGATCCAGTAGCAGAACTCGTGAGCCCGCGCGAGGGGAAGCCAGAAAACCCCGGCTTCGCGTGCGCGAGGCCGGGGCTTTCGGGCAGTCATGTGGCGGTATTGCGTCTAGTCGCAGACCGTGACGCGGCGGACGCGCGGGCCGTAAGGCGTATTGATGACACGGCGGACGACGTAGCAGTCCGGGGCGGCGGCGTAGGCCGGGCCGTAAAAGCCGACATTGAAACCGCCGCCGTGCCAGCCGTGGTGACCCCAGTGATGGCCGTGCGGTGCGGCGGAAGCCGCGGTCGGGGCGAGAGCGGCGGCGGCGACAACAGCGGCGGCGCCCAGTGCGATGGTGAGTTTGCGGAACATGGCGGTATCTCCTGTTTCAAGGGATGTGCCAGTCACATCCTGAACATGGGTCGCGGCCGCCGCCGGAAAGGTTCGAAGCCGGATGCGAAAATCCCGGCCGATACGCATTTTTAGGCAAAAAGCCCGGTAAAACAGTAATTTGGCCGGCTTTTACTTGCCGAGCCGCCGGCAAAAGGCGGAAACTGGCCTATCGGGACCAAGTGTCAGCGGTCACATTTTTCCGCGGCATTCTTCGCTACCTGTTGAACCTGGCAGCCATCGGCAGCGACCCATTCATACGAGCAAAGCCTGCGATGCAAACGACGACGGATGATATTCTGATCGCACGGATCGCCGGCGGCGACCGGCTCGCCATGCAGGTGCTGTTCGCGCGGCACCATGTGCGGGTCTATCGTTTCGTGCTGCGGCTGGTGCGCAATGAAGCCACCGCCGAGGATCTGATTAGCGAGGTGTTCCTCGACGTCTGGCGGCAGGCGGGAAAATTCGAAGGCCGCGCGGCGGTGTCGACCTGGATGCTGAGCATCGCGCGCTTCAAGGCGCTGTCGGCCTTGCGCAAGCGGCCGGAAGCGGAACTGGACGACGAGACGGCGGAACAAATCGAGGATCAATCCGACGATCCGGAAACGACACTGGCGAAGAAGGACAAGAGTTCGCAGTTGCGGCAGGCTTTGGAGAAGTTGTCGAACGACCATCGGGAGATCATCGACCTCGTCTACTACCACGAGAAGTCCGTGGAAGAAGTGGCCGGGATTATCGGCATCCCGGAAGCGACGGTGAAGACGCGCATGTTCTATGCGCGCAAGAAATTATCGGAGCTCCTCAAGGAGCAGGGAATCGACCGAGGCTGGCCATGAACGCGACGAAAACACAGACGCCGGACGACATCGAGGTGCTGCTGCCGTGGCACGCGGCCGGCACGCTCAGCCGCCGCGATGCGCTGCGCGTCGAGGAAGCGTTGGCGAACGACCCCGAACTCGCCCGCCGCTACGCGCTGGTGCGCGACGAACTGGGCGAAACAATCGTCCTGAACGAAACGCTCGGCGCGCCGTCGCCGCATGCGATGGAAAAGCTGTTCGCCAAGATCGACGCCGAGCCGAAGCGCAAGGCGTCGCTGGCGCTCAGTGCACGGGTGACATCGTTCTTTGCCGGATTTTCGCCGCGCACGCTGGCCTATGCCGGCAGCGCCGCCGCACTGGCCATTCTGCTGCAGGCGGGTTTCATCGCCAGCGTCGTGATCAAGGAGAAAAGCGCCGGCGGCTATGTCACCGCGTCGGCGCCGTCGACCGATCCGGGCGTCGGCGCCTTCACGCTGATCCGCTTTGCGCCGCAGGCGACGCAGGACGACGTCACCAAATTTCTCGAGAGCAACAAATTCGCGATCACGGCGGGACCGCTGCCCGGCGGGCTTTATAAGGTGCGCGTCGGCACGGCCGCTCTGCCGAAGGCGGAGCTGAGCACAATCGTCAAGAAGCTGCAGCAAGACAAGACCGTCGGCTTCGTCGCCACCACCGAATAACCGGAGGATCAGGCCATGCGCATGCGAAACAGTGCCCTGCTCTGCCTCGGCCTTGCCGCGACATTCTCGCTTGTCGCGATCGGCGACGCGCTGGCGCAGAAATACAACAGTCGCGGCACGCCCACTATCGGCGCCAGCCGGCCGACCGGCGGCGGCGGCTATCAAGGCGGTGGCGGCTCGCGCGGGCCGGGCTGGGGCGCAGCGATCCCCGGCATCATCATGGCGGTGCCGCAATTCGTGCCGCAAGACGGCCCCCCCGGTGGCGGCCGCTTCATCGACGACGGCACGGTTGACGACGACCAGCCGAGTCGACCGCCGCGGCAAAAATCGGCGCGGCGCGGCCCCTCCGGCGCGCCGCCGGCGAACGAGCGCCGGCTGGTGCCGGACGAAATCGTCATCGAGTTGCGCAACACGGTGAGCCCGCAGCAGATCCAGGCCTTGCAGAACCGCCATCGGCTGACGCGGCTGGAATCGCAAGTGAGCCAGTTGTCCGGCACGACCTTGTACCGCTGGCGCATTCCCGACCGCCGTTCGGTCGCCACCGTGGTGCGCGCGCTGGAGGCCGACAACATCGTCGCTTCGGCGCAGCCGAATTATCAATTCGCATTGCAACAGGCGACTGGGCAGCAGACGGCCGAGAGCGCCGGCGACCCGGCGCAGTACGAACTCGCCAAGCTGCGGCTGCCGGAGGCGCACGTTTTGGCGCGCGGCGGCGGCGTCAAGATCGCGGTGATCGATTCCGGCGTTGACGAGGCCAACGCCGAAATTGCCGGCAGTGTCGCCGAGAACTTCAACGCTTTGGCGACGCCGATGGCATCGCACATGCACGGCACGGCCATTGCCGGGCTGATCGCCGCGCACGGCAAATTGCTTGGCGCCGCGCCGAACGCAAAAATTCTCGCGGTGCGCGCCTTCGATCCGGCAGGCGCGAGCGCCGGCGCCGAAGGCACCACCTTCGCCATCCTCAAAGGATTGGACTGGGCGGCGGCCGAGGGCGCGCGCGTCATCAATATGAGCTTCGCCGGCCCGAACGATCCGGCGGTTCATCGCGCGCTGGAGGCCGCCCACAAGAAAGGCATCGTGCTGATCGCCGCCGCCGGCAATGCCGGGGCGAAATCGCCGCCGCTCTATCCCGCCGCCGACGTCAACGTCATCGCGGTGACGGCGACCGACGCCGACGACAAACTGTTCGAGCAATCCAACCGCGGCAACCATATCGCGCTTGCCGCGCCGGGCGCGCAGCTTCTGGTGGCGACGCCGGACGGCTACGAAATGTCGTCCGGCACGTCGTTTTCGGCCGCCGAGGTCAGCGGCATCGTCGGGCTGATGCTGGAGCGCCGCGGCGATCTGTCACCCGCCCAGGTGCGCGGCATTCTGCTTTCGACCGCGAAAGACCTCGGACCGAAGGGCCGCGACCCTCTGTTCGGCGCCGGGCTGGCCGACGCCCTCGCCGCGCTGAACGCCGAGGCTATCCCGGTGGCGGCGGCGCCGAAAGCCAACGGCAAACCGCGGATCGAGCGGGTCAGCACCGGCGCGCGCTAGGGATATATTTCCGGCCCATTCTATTTCCAGATCTTGCCGAGCGGCGCAAAAGCCGCCACTGGTTGACCGTCAGACGAGAACTTTCGGAGCGAC
>JAQSCR010000398.1:20155-23369 GCA_029945495.1 Pseudolabrys sp.
ATGATGCCAATGCGCGTGACGCGCAACGAACCGATTGCCGACGGCATTTACCTTTTGGAATTGCGCGGCGCGGCGGAAGCGAGCCTGCCGCCTTTCACCGCCGGCGCGCATATCACGCTGAAGACGCCGAAGGGACTGCTGCGCAAATATTCGCTGTGCAACGACCCGGCCGAGCGCGACCGCTACCAGGTCGCGATCAAACGCGAAGCCAACGGCCGCGGCGGCTCGCTCGACCTGATCGACAACGTCAAGGCCGGCGACACGCTGATGGTGGCGCCGCCGGTCAACGATTTCGGCCTGCCGCCGCGCGGCCAGGATTTCCTGTTCATCGCCGGCGGCATCGGCGTCACGCCGATGATGGCGATGATCCACGAGCTGCGCGCCGCCGGCAAACGCTTCCGGCTGTTCTATTTCAACCGCACGCCGGAGATGACGGCGTTTCGCGAACGCCTAAGCGCGGCCGAATTGAAGGACAGCGTGATCATTCATTACGACCAGGGCGATCCGGCACGCTCCTACGATCTTAAACCCGTGCTGAAGGAACGGCAGAACCGCGAGCATCTCTATTGCTGCGGGCCGCGGCCTTTGATGGAAGCGGTGCGCGCGATGACCGATCACTGGTCGCCGACCGCGGTACATTTCGAAGCCTTCAGCGAGGCCGAGACGCACAAGCCGACCGACAGGCCGTTCAATGTGCGGCTGGGGCGCACCGGCAAGACGGTCGCGGTGCCGGCCGACAAGACCATCCTCGAAGTGCTGCGCGACAACGGCCTCGACGTGCCGAGCTCGTGCGAGACCGGCACCTGCGGCACCTGCCGCACCAAGATGCTGGAAGGCGTTGCCGATCACCGCGATCTGGTGCTGGCCGAGCACGAGAAGGCCGACACCATCATGATCTGCGTGTCGCGCGCCAAGGGCGACGAGATCACGCTCGACCGCTAACTTTATTCCTGGATGCTGCGCAGATAGACGCCGGCGGCGCGGGCGTCGGCCTCGTTGAATTTGAATTCCGGCATGTCGGGATGGCCGGAGACGACGCCGCGCTGAAGCTGGCGCGGGAACGTGTCGAGGTCGTAGCTGCGGCCGAGTGTACGGAACGGCGGCGCGCCGGCATTCGGGCTGTCGCCGGTTTTGCCGATGGCGTGGCAGGAAGCGCAGGACTGCTGCAGCAAGGCGCGGCCGGTGTCGCTCGGGTCCTGCGCGAACGCGGGCGCCGACAACAGCACGAGAAACGCCAGCGCGGCGGCGATCGGCGAACCTTCAAATCGCGGCCATCGATTCATGCGCCCGTGCCGATCGTCAGAAATGGTGCCGGGGCCGGATACGAACCAGCGACACTGCGATTCTTAATCTTCAATTATAATAGTAATATCATGTTGTTATAAAATGAAAAGCGTCTAGTCGTGAAACCGAGTTCAATAGGATAGAGCAGATTTGTCACCTTTCCTTCTACGTGAGCCGTCATATATGAGGGGATTGCCACCGAAACGCGCCGACGGTCCCCAGGAGCGAATTGGCGGCGCAGATGGTGGCGGTTGTTAGTTATCGAGAAATCGCGATCTGACACTCTATTCGACGCAAGCGCGCACAGGCATTCCAACCGGGCAATCCAACTGAGTTTGACATGGTAAATCGACTGATCACGGCGCAATCCTTCGTGGTGGTACGTCGTTACGGGCTTGCCGCCCTTGTGACGCTCGCGACTATCGTCGCACTGACGGCATGGGGCCCCATCGCCGCGGCGAGAGAGGCGCGCCCCGGGCAGCCGGCCGAAGCGACGGCGCCGCGCGAAGCGGGCGAGCCGATCATGGCGATCGTGTCGATCAAGGCCCAGCAGGTCACTTTCTACGACGCCGACGGCTGGATCGTGCGCGCGCCGGTGTCGACCGGCGTCAAGGGACGCGAGACGCCGGCCGGGGTCTTTGCCCTCATCGAAAAAGACAAGGACCACCACTCGACCATGTATGACGATGCCTGGATGCCGAACATGCAGCGCATCACCTGGAACGGCGTCGCACTGCACGGCGGGCCGCTGCCCGGCTACGCCGCGTCGCATGGCTGCATCAGGATGCCCTACGGCTTTGCCGAGAAGCTGTTCAACAAAACGCGGATCGGGATGCGGGTGATCATCGCGCCAAACGACCCGGCCCCGGTCGCATTTTCCCACGCCGCGCTATTGATGCCTAACGCGGAGGCCATCGCGGCCGCTCCGGCGCGCGCCGGGACGCTCGCCCGCGCGGCCGCGGAGGCCGCCAAGACCGCCGTCGAGGCCAAGAAAGCCATCGCGACGACAGCGCGCCAGACGACGTCGCTCAAGGCGTCGCTGCGCAGGCTGGAATCGCTCAAGAGGAACGCCGACGCCGCGCTCGCATCCGCGGACAGGGCGCTCGCCGACGCGGAGACAGACCAAGCCAAGGCAAAAGCCGAGAACCGCAAGCAGAATGCCACCGCCAAGACCGCGGAATTAGGTACGCAACTCGACACCGCCAGGGCCGACGCGAAATCCAAACTCGACGCCGCCGCCGCCGCAAAAGACGCCGCCAAGGACGCCGAAGCCAAGAAGGCCGCCACCGCCAAGGCAGCAGCCGAGGCGAAGCTCGCGTTGCAGCCGGTCTCGATCTACATCAGCCGCGCAACGCGGAAGCTTTACGTGCGGCGCAACACCCAGAAATCGTGGCCGGACGGAGGCGAGGTGTTCGACGCGAGCATTGAGGTCCCCGTCACGATCCGCGATCCGGACAGACCGATCGGCACGCATGTGTTCACGGCGATGGCGCGCAACGCGACCGGCCTTCGGTGGACCGCGGTCACGATCGACGAGGGGGACGACGCCAAGGACGCGCTCGACCGCATCACCATCCCGCAGGATGTGCTCGATCGCATCGCGCCGACTGCACTGCCGCGATCCTCGATCATCGTCTCGGACGAGCCGCTGAGCCGCGAGACCAACTACCGCACCGAGTTTGTCGCGGTGCTGAGCAATCAGCCCCAAGGCGGCTTCATAACGCGCAAGGTTACGCCCGAAGTCCGCGTTGCGACCGACAACGGCTGGGGCGACGACGGCTTCTTCTCTTTTTTTACTGGCAATACGCGTCAGCGCGGCAACTTTTATGGGCCGCCACTGGGCAGGCGGTAAGACGCGGTATCTCCGTTTTGGGAGGTGGGCTCAATTGGTCGGCGCAACACTCTAATCTTCCAGCAAAGATGGAGTGTG
>JAQSCR010000399.1:0-10871 GCA_029945495.1 Pseudolabrys sp.
CGCGCAGACCGCAGGCGTCAGCAGCAGCACCGCCGCGCCTAAAATCAGTTTCTGCATGAGCCGTCTCCTGTCCGCGCATGAAGCGCGCGATCAGAGACAACCGCCGAGTGGGATCAAGAGTTCCGTTCTGGTTTTTATTTGCGCATGATCTTATCCGAAAACCGGTATCCACTTTTCGGGATCATGCGCGTCTACGCGGCCTTTTGCTCCGCCGCCAGCCGCGCGAAACGAATGAGCGTGAAATTGCCCATCGGCGGCAATGGCCGGCGCTCGAGCACGCGCACGCCGCCATGACGTGCCGCCCAGTTGGCGAGACGGTCGAATGAGAATTCCGGCCGCCAGCCGAGCCGGCGCGCGAGCGGCGAAAAGCACAGTTCGAACAGCCGGCGCGGGCCGCGCTCGGCGCCGATATGATTGACCAGGATGATCTCGCCGCCCGGTTTGATGACGCGGGCGAATTCATCGAGCGTCGCTTCGGGATGCGGCACGGCGGTGATGACGAATTGCGCCACCACGACGTCGAAGCTCTGGTCCGGCAGCGCCATGCGCTCGGCATCCATCACCGACAGGCCGTCGACATGACCAAGTAAAAGCGTGCGCACCCGCTCCTGCGCCTTGCGCAGCATCGGCTCGGACAGATCGACGCCGACGATGCGGTTGATCGGGTTGTAATCGGGAAGAGAAATGCCGGTGCCGACGCCGACTTCAAGAATGCGGCCGCCCTTGGCGCCGCAGACCCGTTCGGCGGCGATAATCGCTTCGCTGCGGCCGGGGGCGAAAACCTTGCCGAACACGAAGTCATAGATCGGCGCCCAGCGCGCATAGGCGCGCTCTACGCCGTGCTTATTGAGATCGCCCCCCATGACTTACAGTACCGGCATCAAAGAAACGGAACTTAGTTATTGCTTCGTTTGACAGGCTACCCGCGCGCAGCGACCGCCGCAATCGGTTCGGCGCGCGCCACATCGACGGCCGCGACCGCGCTCTTGATGAAGCCGCCGCCGAGCACGCGCGCCTGGCCCTCACCGGCATCGTAAAACACGCAAGCCTGTCCGGGCGACACGCCATGCTCGCCGTCGACAAGTTCCACTTCGTAGCCCGATGCACCGTGACGCAGCCACGCCGCCTGCGGCGGACGCGACGAGCGCACCTTGACGAAGACTTCCAGTTTGTCATCGGCCAAAAGAGCGTCGAGATCGCCGCCGCCGATCCAGTTGACGTCGCGCAGCACGATGCCGGTGGTGCGCAGCGCCTCGCGCGGCCCGACAACGACGCGGCGGCGTTCGGCATCGAGCCGAATAACGTAAAGCGGCGTGGCGCCGGCGATCTTGAGGCCGCGCCGTTGGCCGACGGTGAAATGAATGATGCCGGAATGTTCGCCGAGCACCTTGCCGTCGAGATCGACGATCGTGCCCGGCTCGGCCGAGCCCGGCTTCAGCCGTTCGATGATGTCGGCATAGTGTCCGGTCGGCACGAAGCAGATGTCCTGGCTGTCATGCTTGTCGGCGATGGCGAGGCCGTACTGGCGCGCCAGTTCGCGCGTCTCCGCCTTGGTGCGGTCGCCGAGCGGAAAGCGCAAAATGTCGAGCTGCTCGCGCGTGGTGCCGAACAGGAAATAGCTCTGGTCGCGCTCTTCCTCGCGCGCGCGATAAAGCCCGCGTCCGCCGCCCGGCAGCGGACGCGAGGCGACATAATGGCCGGTGGCCAGAACGTCGGCGCCGAGTTCGCGCGCGGTGACCAGCAGATCCTTGAACTTGATCGACATGTTGCAGGCGACGCAGGGCACCGGCGTCTCGCCGGCGATGTAGCTTTCAGCGAAGCGATCGATTACCGCCTCCTTGAAGCGGCTTTCGTAGTCGAGAACGTAATGCGGAATGCCGATCCGCTCGGCGACGCTGCGGGCGTCGTGGATGTCCTGGCCGGCGCAGCAGGCGCCCTTGCGATGGGTGGCGGCGCCATGGTCGTAAAGCTGCAGGGTGACGCCGACCACGTCATAGCCCTCGACCTTGAGTACGGCGGCGGTCACCGAACTGTCGACGCCGCCGGACATGGCGACGACGACACGGGTGTCCTGCGGACGGGAGGCGAGGTCGAGTGAATTTGACATGGTACTTCTTACTATAGGTGTCGACGGAAGGCGCGCAATGAAAGGCCCCTAAATCGCCCCCTAAATCGCCCCAAAATCGCCTTTGAGACGGCAAAAAGCCGGCTGCCCACGGCCTGGAACCGGCAAAAGCTGCCGCAACGGCAGCACCGGATGCCTGGTTTGGCCGCCGCAGCGGCGCGAAAATATAACTAAGATATTGAAACTACACGGTTTTTGTCGGTGGCCTGGCGATTGCAGATCAATCGCTGGAAATCCGGAGGTCCGCCTTGCCCCACGTTGCGTCCGATTTGAAGTCCCAAGTCAGTGCCTATACCGCGAGCCGCGCGTCGTCGCAGGCGGCCAAGCAGGCCTATGCGTCCGATAGCGCGACGACGACGCCTTTCGACAGCATTCTGGACGATACCGCGCGGGCGGCGCCGGAGCCGAGGCCGCAGCGGACCGCCAACGACAGTTCCGCGCGCAGCGAGCGGCCAAAATCGGCCGACCGGCCGGACCGGACCGCCAATTCCGACAATAACGACAAGCCCGCGGCCGCCGACACGGCGGCAAAGACCGATTCCGCCGATCCGGCCAAGGCAGCCGGCACAGACTCGAAAACGACCGATGCCAAGACCGCCGACACGGCGACCGCCGACGACGCGAAAGCCGCCGCCGATGACGCCCAGAAGGCGGCCGATGCCAAACCGGCCGACGCCGCCGTAGTCGCTGTTGCGGTCGTCATCGATCCCGCCGTCGTCGCCGCCGCCAATGCGCAGGGCGACGCCAAGGGCGATGTCAAAACCGATACCGCCGCCATCGCCGCGGCAGCCGCTGGCGCCGCGACCGTGCAGCCGGCGGCAACCGCCGCCAATGGCAAGACCGAATTGGCCGATGCCGAGCTCGCCAAAGGCGAATTGGCCAAGGCCACGCCGGAAGTGCTCGCCGCGCTCGCCGCCAAAGCCGCCAAATCTGACGCCAAGTCTGACGCCAAGTCTGACGCTAAGACCGACAAGAAGGCTACCGGCGACAAAACGGTCACTGCTGGCAAAGACGCGGGCAACACCCCTGCCCTGCCGCAAGCGGAGGCCGCCGATCAGGCCGCCGCCGGCGATCCGCATAAAGATTCCAGCGCGCATGCCCGCACCGAAGAAACCGTCAATACCCATCGCGGCGCTGCCACCGACACGGCCGCCGCCGCCGGCAACGACGCCGGCAATACGGTCGGAGCGAAAGCCGCCGACCTGGCGCCGCCGACAAACCTCGTGACCGCGCCGGCGGCCACGCAAACCGTACAGGCGCAGACCCAGATTCAAGCCATTGCCGCGCCGACTGCCGCCACGCACGCGGCCGCGTCCGACGCCGCCGTACCGATTTCCGGCGTCGCCTTCGAGATCACCAGCAAGGCGCTGGCCGGCAAGGGCCAGTTCGACATTCGCCTCGATCCGGCCGATCTCGGCAAAATCCACGTCCGCCTCGAGGTCGACCGCGACGGCAATGTCATCACGCATATGGTCGCCGACCGCACCGACACGCTCGACATGCTGCGCAAGGACACCGCAGGTCTCGAACGCGCGCTGCAGGATGCCGGCCTCAAGACGTCCGACAACAGCCTGCAATTCTCGCTGCGCGACCAGTCGGCCAATCAGCAGCAGAGCAATGGCCGCAGCGTCAACACCGCGCACATCGTGGTGGAAGACGACAAGCTCAGCGCCAGCGACCCGGCGCAACGCAATTACGCGCGATACAACGCGACAACCGGCGGCCTCGACATCCGCGTCTAGAGCTTTTCGCTAAAGGATAAGACCGATGAGCATTGTTCCGGCTACCAGCACGTCGAGTTCGACAACGACCGCCAGCACGACGCCGGCGGTCGACAACACGATGATCGCCAGCAATTTCACCACGTTCCTGCAATTGCTCACGGCGCAGCTGAAGAACCAGAACCCGATGGATCCGCTCGACACCAACCAGTTCACACAGCAGCTGGTGCAGTTCGCGCAGGTCGAACAGCAGATGAAGTCGAACGAACAGCTCACCAGCCTGGTCGCGCTGGAAAAGAGCGCGTCTTCGACCACCGCGCTCGCTTATGTCGGCTCGACCGTCGTGGTCGATGGTTCGGTCACGGCGCTGACCTCGAGTGGCGCGACCTGGAGCTTCAATGTCGCCAAGCCGTCGACCGCTTCGATCACAATCAAGGATTCGACCGGCCAGACCGCGTACACGGGCACGTTTGCCGGCACGCCGGGCGTGATGAACTTCACCTGGGACGGCCGCGGCAATGACGGCAAGAGCTGGCCGGCCGGCAACTACACGATGTCGGCGACCGCCGTCGACGCCAACAACCAGTCGGTCGGCATCGCGACCGAAGTGCAGGCGGTGGTAGATTCCGTCGATCTGACGCAGGATCCACCGACATTGTCGGTCAACGGTCAGAATTACACGATGGACAAGATCAAGCGCATCGTGCGGCCGACCACCACGACCACGCCGTCGAACTGAGATGGACCGGAACTTTTGTCCGTCCGCATGCCCAAAAAACGCTTGTATTGCTGGTATATTTGTCGCGAGGCCAGCATTGTCGCGCGTTTCGCAGCCGCGCCAGCCGCCTTATCCGTAACCAAAAGGTTAGCAAAAACCGGGCAATCTTTTCCCGTTCTGCGTCTTGAGCTTAGGCAAATTTTAAGCCGGGGCCTGTAGTTTTTGTGACAGTTGCAGTCATCAGTAGAGTCTTTGTGAGTATTCCAATGACCGAACCCCACCGCCCGAGGGTCAAATACGTCATCGGGCCCGATGGCAGTCCGCTTACGATCGCGGACCTGCCGCCGCCGACGACGAAACGATGGGTCATCCGCCGCAAGGCCGAGGTGGTCGCAGCCGTCCGTGGCGGTTTGCTTTCCCTCGAAGAAGCCTGCGCCCGCTACACCCTAACCGTCGAAGAGTTTCTGTCCTGGCAGTACTCGATCGACCAGCACGGCCTCGCCGGCCTGCGCACCACGCGCATCCAGCAATATCGGCAGTAGCCGCCACCGTCTTCATCGACGCTCCATTCAAAACGCCGGCCCCAAGGATCACCTTGCGGCCGGCGTTTTCATGTCCGCAAACCACAGACGTTCGCCGTGATCCAATCGCGCGTGAAACGCACATTCGCGGCGCGCGCCGATTGAAAAAGGCCGCGCCGCCAAACTCGTTAACCAGACGCTAACCATATACTGGGCAAAACTTGCCGGGTACCGCGCGAACCGGCGCCCCTCGGGTAGGACAGACCAGTGCAAGGCTTTTTCGATTTTGTGAAATCGCTGGGTGCGGCGCGAATGGCGGCGATGGCGGCGGTAACGCTGGCCCTGATCGGCTTCTTCGCCTTCCTGATGATCCAGATGACGACGCCGACGATGGTGCCGCTGTTCACCGACCTCTCGGTCGAGGACTCCAGCGCAATCATCAAGGACCTCGAACGCCAGGCGATCGATTATCAGATCAAGAATGACGGCGCGATCGTCATGGTGCCCAAGGATAAGGTCGCCCGCCTGCGCATGAAGCTGGCCGAAGGCGGCCTGCCCAAGGGCGGCGGCGTCGGCTACGAGATTTTCGACAAATCGGACGCGCTGGGCGCCACCAGTTTCATCCAGAACATCAATCATCTGCGCGCGCTGGAAGGCGAACTCGCCCGCACCATCCGCGGCCTCGACCGCGTCCAGGCGGCGCGCGTGCATCTGGTGCTGCCGGAACGGCCGCTGTTCTCGCGCGACAAGGTCGAGGCGACCGCCTCGATCGTGCTGAAGGTGCGCGGCTCGCTCGAGCCGCAGCAGGTGCGCGCCATCCGCCATCTGGTCGCGACCGCCGTCAACGGCATGAAGCCCGAGCGCGTCTCGGTGATCGACGAGACCGGCCGGCTGCTCGCCGACGGCGCCGCCCAGGAAAACCAGATGGGCGGCGGCAGCGCCGACGAGCGCAAGACAGCATACGAAAATCGCCTGCGCGATCAGGTCGAGGCCATCGTCTCCTCGGTGGTCGG
Organism: Pseudolabrys sp.; assembly: GCA_029945495.1. GTDB lineage: Bacteria > Pseudomonadota > Alphaproteobacteria > Rhizobiales > Xanthobacteraceae > Pseudolabrys. The sequence goes on from JAQSCR010000399.1 coordinate 6,099, forward strand.
ACCCGGCAAGGCGCGCGTCCAGCTCAACGCCGATTTCGACCTCAACCGCGTCACCCAGACCTCCGACAAGTTCGATCCGGATGGCCGCGTCGTGCGCTCAAGCCAGACCCGCGAAGAACAGTCGAACAGCAATGACGGCAAGGAAGGCGGCCCGGTCTCGGTCGCCGGCGAATTGCCAGGCACCAACAAGGATTCCAACTCGAGCGGCGGCGGCCAGCGCGATCAGAGCAAGAAGACCGAGGAAATCGTCAATTACGAGATTTCGCGCACCACCAAGACCGAGGTCATCGAGGCCGGCCGCGTCAACCGCATCTCGGCCGCCGTCCTGGTCGACGGCCGCTACGTCAAGGATGCCAAGGGCGAGATGGTCTATCAGCCGCGCGCCAAGGAAGAGATCGACCGTATCGCCGCGCTGGTGCGCACCGCGATCGGCTTTGACGCCAAGCGCGGCGACCAGATCGAAGTAGTCAACCTGCGCTTTGCCGACACCGCGCCGATTTCGATCGGCGAGCCGCTCGGCTGGATGAAATATTTCCAGTTCACCAAAGACGACATCATGGGCGCCGCCGAAAAGGGCGTGATGGCCCTGCTCGGCCTGATCGTGCTGCTGATGGTGGTGCGGCCGCTGGTGCGCCGCATCGTCACGCCGGACAAGCCGGCTTTGGGTAAAGCCGGCGCGGCCGGCATGGCCGGCATTGCCGGCGCGCTCGGATCGGGCGCCATGCTCGGCCCCGACGGCCAGCCTCTGCCCGGCGGCGGCGACAGCCTGACCAATACCAGCGGCACCAACATCTCGATCGTCGGCGGCGAAGACACCGTCGCCATTTCCAACCGCACCTCGGCGATGATCGACGTCGCCAAGGTGCAGGGCCAGGTGCATGCCCAGTCGGTGCAGAAAGTCGGCGAACTCGCCGAGAAGAACCCGCAGGAAGCGGTTTCCGTCATTCGCAGTTGGCTACACGAGGACGCGGCCTAAATGCCCTCCATCTACGACAAAGACAAAGACGCGAACTCGGACAACGTCCGTCAGGACATCGGCGGTCTGATGGCCGAGCTCGCCAGCCGTCCGCAGGTGGCACAGACCCAGCGCAAGCTCAGCGGCCCGGAACGCGCGGCGGTGCTGATGCTGGCGCTCGGCGACCAGTACGGCGGCAAGATCTTCAGCATGCTCGACGACGACGAGCTGCGCGAGATTTCCATCGTCATGTCGCAGCTCGGCGCGATCCAGGCCGAGGAAGTCGAGCAACTGCTTTTAGAATTCGTCGGCCGGCTGTCGGCCTCCGGCGCGCTGCTGGGCAACTACGACGCTACCGAACGCCTGCTGCAGCAATATCTGCCGAAGGATCGCGTCGGCGGCATCATGGACGAAATCCGCGGCCCCGCCGGCCGCAACATGTGGGAAAAGCTCGCCAACGTTCAGGAAGAGGTGCTGGCGAACTATCTCAAGAACGAATATCCGCAGACCGTCGCCGTGGTGCTGTCCAAGCTGCGGCCCGAACATGCCGCTCGCGTGCTGTCGATCCTGCCGGAGGACATGTCGCTCGACTGCGTCGGCCGCATGCTGAAGATGGAAGCCGTACAGAAGGACGTGATCGAGCGCGTCGAGCAGACCTTGCGCACCGAATTCATGTCCAACCTGTCGCAGAAGCGCCGCCGCGACGCGCACGAGGTGATGGCCGAAATCTTCAACAATTTCGACCGCCAGACCGAAACCCGTTTCCTGACCGCGCTGGAAGAGGAAAACCGCGACGCGGCCGAGCGCATCAAGGCGCTGATGTTCACCTTCGACGACCTGATCAAGCTCGACGCCGGCTCGGCGCAAACCTTGATGCGCAATATCGACAAGGACAAGCTCGCCATCGCGCTCAAGGGCGCGAACGAGAAGGTGCGAGAATTCTTCTTCAAGAACATGTCGACCCGCGCCGCCAAGATGCTGGTCGACGACATGGGCGCGCTCGGCGCGGTGCGTCTGCGCGACGTCGACGAGGCGCAGACGCTGCTGGTGAACATCGCCAAGGATCTGGCAGCGAAGGGTGAAATCCTGATCGCCAAGAGCCAAGGCGACGACGAACTGATTTATTAGGACGCGCGCATGATCTCGAAAAGTGGATACCGGTTTTCGGACAAGATCATGCGCAATGGGAAGAAGAAGTGATGGCTGCTGCCAAATTCATGTTCGATGAGGATTTCGCGCCCGGCGGCGTCAAGCCGACCATTACGCTGGTCGAGCACGAACGCCGCAGCGCGGACGCCGAAGCGCTTGCGCATCGCAAGGGTTTCGAGGCCGGGCAGAACCAGGCGCGTGCCGAGGCCAGTGAGCGCATCGCCCGCGCGCTGACCCAGATCGCCGATAGCATGGCGCGGCTCAACGACGCGCTCACCGGCATCGAGACGCGGCTGGAAATCGAAGCGGTGCATGTCGCGGTGGCGGTCGCCGGCAAGCTTGCCCCCGAACTGGTGGCGCGCGAGCCGCTCACCGAGCTTTCCGCGCTGGCCGGCGAATCCTTCCGCCAGCTGGTGGCGACGCCGCAGATTTCCGTTCACATCGGCGGCGATATTTTCGACGCCGCCAAGGACAAACTCGAAGAGATCGCGCGCCTGCGCGGCTTCGAAGGCCGGCTGAACGTGCAGCCCGACGTGGCGATCGCGCCCGGCGACTGCCGTATCGAATGGACCGACGGCGGCGTCACCCGCGACACCGCCGCAACCCTTGCCGCGATCGAAGACGTGGTCGGCCGCTATGTCGCGGCCCGCGCCACCGCGCTGAACTAGAACAGGCTTTTTGGAGACGATGCGATGAGTGAAGACGACACCAAGGTACCGCTCCCCGACCTCGATAGTGCCGAGGTCCAGGTGCCGGACGCGGGCTCGATCGCCCCGGACCATGAGTCGGTGCATCGCGGCGCCGCCGATCTGGAAGCCTTGTTCGACGTGCCGGTGCAGGTTTCGGCCGTGCTCGGCCGCGCCCGCATGGATGTCGGCGAACTGCTGAAGTTAGGCCCCGGCGCCGTGCTCGAACTCGACCGCAAGGTCGGCGAAGCGATCGATATCTACGTCAACAACCGGTTGGTAGCGCGCGGCGAAGTGGTGCTGGTCGAGGACAAGCTCGGCGTCACCATGACGGAAATCATCAAGTCGGAAAAGAACTGACCCGTGCAAACGGGCACACATAACCTGGACTGCGGAGCGATATCATGCGCCTTTTAATCGTCGGCACCTTGGGCGGCCAGCTCACCATGGCGAGCAAGATCGCGATGGACAAGGGCGCTTCCGTCACTCACGCCGACGGCAACGACCAGGCGCTCGCCGTGTTGCGCTCGGGCCGCGGCGCCGACCTGTTGATGGTCGATGTCGCGCTCGACATTCGCGACCTGTTCGACCGGCTGGATGCCGAACGCATCCATGTGCCGATCGTGGCCTGCGGCGTCACCAATGACGCGCGCGCCGCGGTCAAGGCCATTCACGCCGGCGCCAAGGAGTACATCCCGCTGCCGCCCGATCCGGAGCTGATCGCTGCGGTGCTGGCGGCTGTCACCAACGACACCCGCGAGATGATCTATCGCGACGACGCGATGGCCTCGGTGGTCAAGCTCGCCCAGCAGATCGCCGGCTCCGACGCCTCGGTGCTGATCACCGGTGAGAGCGGCACCGGCAAGGAAGTGCTGGCGCGTTACGTCCATTCGCGCTCGAATCGCGCCAAGAAGCCGTTCATCACCGTCAATTGCGCGGCGATTCCCGAAAACCTTCTGGAGTCCGAACTGTTCGGCCACGAGAAAGGCGCCTTCACCGGCGCGCTCGGCCGCCGCATCGGCAAGTTCGAAGAAGCCAATGGCGGTACGCTGCTGCTCGACGAGATTTCCGAAATGGACGTGCGGCTGCAGGCCAAGCTGTTGCGCGCCATCCAGGAGCGCGTCATCGACCGCGTCGGCGGCTCCAAGCCGGTGCCGGTCGACATCCGCATCATCGCCACCTCGAACCGCAACCTGACCGACGCGGTGCGCGCCGGGACGTTCCGCGAGGATCTGATGTTCCGGCTCAATGTCGTGAACCTGAAGATCCCGCCATTGCGCGAACGCCCGGCCGATATCGGCGAGCTGGCGCTGCACTTCATCAAGAAATATTCGGAAGCCAATGGCCTGGCGGTACGGCCGCTGTCGGTCGACGCGCGCCGCGCGCTCAACACCGCCCGCTGGCCCGGCAATGTCCGCGAACTGGAGAACACGCTGCACCGCGCGGTGCTGCTGTCGAGCGGGCCGGAGATCGGCGTCGACGGCATCCTGTCGCCCGATGGCATGCGGCTCGATCAGGCGCGCGGCACCGGCATCGCCGAACAGGCGGCGCAGGCCGCCGAGCAGGTCACCCGCAACCTCGTCGGCCGCACCGTGGCCGAGGTCGAGCGCGACCTCATTCTCGAGACGCTCAAACACTGCCTCGGCAACCGCACCCATGCCGCCAATATTCTCGGCATCTCGATCCGCACCTTGCGCAACAAGCTCAACGAATATTCCGCCGACGGCGCACCGATCCCGCCGCCGCATGGCGGCGAGATGCGCAGCGTAGCGTAAGACGTATTACTGCACGGTGACGCGGACACGCACGGTGCCCGTTCTCGGTTTGCCGCTATCTCGGCCAGCCACCAGGAATACGAAAGAATCCTCGCCCTTGAAGCCGGGTCGCGGCCGATAGCCCACGTTGAAACCTGTCAGGGACGCGGCGCCATGGTGCGGCGCCTCCACAATCCGGATCGTATGAAGTTCGCCGGTCCCGAACACA
>JAQSCR010000399.1:10881-22796 GCA_029945495.1 Pseudolabrys sp.
TGCGCATAGGCAACACCTTCGGTGTCCCAGGCGGTATGCCAAGGTGACACATAACAGCGAGCCTCGGCCCCGACGGCCGAACCCAGCAGAAGCACAAAAAACAGGAAGATGCGGCGCATAGTGTCCCCCGACGACCGAAATTCATAACGAGAGTATCGCCCTTTCCTGCGGCCAATCGTAAGCTTTTGTAGACCCGCCAAAATCAGAAAGCCCGGCACATGTGGCCGGGCTTTTTGCGGTTCGTCGTTCGTCGGCGTTTTTTTGGCGATTGGCGGTCCTTAATTCCCGGCCGCCTTTTTTCTGGCCGGCTTGCGGACTTCGTCCGGCTGTTTGGCGTCGTCGCGCTGACGGGTGGTGTCGAGCTCAACGGCCTTGGCCATGAGACTGTTGCTCATCGCTTCGAGCTGCGCCGCCATTTCGCGGCCGGCGCGAGCCAGCCGCACGCACTGGTCGGCGGTGTCGATCAAGTAGCTTTCGGTATTGCGCATGATGTCCCTATATGATTTGCAGCGCATATGAGGTTCCGCGCCGGGCATGCAACCCGCCGTACATTCAAAATTCGTGTCTATGGCGCAATATTATGACAATACCGCCCGCCGTCCGGTTCATTTATAAAATCTGTCCGGAAGCTCACTGGCGCGCTGCCGAAATGGACGGCGTTTTTCGCGGCTCGGCCGTCGATCTGGCCGATGGCTACATTCATTTCTCCACCGCCGAGCAGACGGTCGAGACCGCGGCTAAACATTTCGCCGGCCAGAAAGATTTGCTGCTGGTACAGGTGGATAGCGGGCGCCTGGGCGGGCATCTCAAATGGGAGCCGTCGCGTGGCGGCGCGCTGTTTCCGCATCTCTATGGTGAGCTCGGTTTCGCCGCGGTGACCAAGGTCGAGCCGCTGCCGCTCGGCCCCGATGGGCGTCATCAATTTCCACCGCTCGCCTGAAGTATTTAAATACCGGACGCGGCGCTTGGCGGATACCAAGCCGCTGTTTCGACACTTATCGCCGCAGTGCAACAAAAGCGGTCGCCAATGACGGAAAATCTACAGACCTGGGCCAGTGTTCAACCGTCGGTGTATCGCAATACCGACGGACCTTTACGCGCGACCGAAGCGCTGCCGCGTCCGAGCGGCGCATTGCGCTATCGATGCCCGGTCAACGGAAGTCTGGTGCTGGTGAGCGACGAGATGACGCTGGCCGGCCTCGTCCGCCGCCGTGGCCGCCTTCGCTGCGTCGGTTGCGGCGAAACGCATTTGCTCACTCAGGATGGCGAGATGGACGACGACAGCGACGCCATGCCGCTGACGGACCGCGGCATTGTCGGCGCTTTAGCCAAGCTCTAGTCTTAGCCCCAAAGCCGGCTGCGATCCCGCACCGGGAGGGGGGCCATTTCAATGCATCGTTTTTTTATTGTCTCGCTCGCTCTGCTGTGGAGCGCGGTCGCCGCCTACGCGGCCGATCCGACCGGCAGTTACACAATCGATGGCACCAATCCCGGCGGCAAGGGTACTTATTCCGGCACCGTCTCGGTGACCAAGACCGGCGAGACCTATCGCGTGGTCTGGGTGGTCGGCGGCACGCGCTACATCGGCACCGGCATTGGCGACAAGAATTTCCTGGCCGTATCCTATAAGTCGGGCAGCGACACCGGCCTGGCGCTCTATGGCGCCGACGGCGGCAACTGGACCGGCGTCTGGGCCTATTCCGGCGCCCAGCAGCTTGGCGCCGAAGCCTGGAAGCGGGAATAGTCCGGAGACCAATGGACCTCGACGCCAACCGCAGCCTGATCGCCGCCGCGCTTGCCCGCATTCCGGGCGGCGACAAGGCCGCGCTGCAAACCGTCTATCGGCTGACCTCGGCGAAGCTTTTGGGCGTCGCCTTGCGTATCTTAGGAGATCGCAGCGAAGCCGAGGACGTCTTGCAGGAGGTGTATGTGACGGTGTGGCGCAAGGCCGCCGATTTCGACGCCGGCCGGGCGAGCCCGATGACCTGGCTGATGACGATTGCGCGCAACCGCGCCATCGACCGTCTGCGCGCCGGCAAGCAGAGCCGGCGTATGGACCCGATCGACGAGGCGCTCGACGTCGCGGACAGCCGGCCGATCGCCGACGGCGCCCTGGAAACGAGCCAAGACAATGCGCGGCTGTACGGCTGCCTCGGGCAATTGGCGCGCGACGAACGCGCTGCGTTGCGCGGCGCCTTCTTCGACGGAAATACCTATGAGGACCTGGCGCTGCGCTTGAGCGTGCCGCTCGGCACGATGAAAAGCCGCATCCGGCGCGCCTTGCTGAAACTGAAAACCTGTCTGGAGCCGAACATTTAACCCATGAGCGACACATCCGCCCATAGCGGCATGCCTGCCGACGAACTGCTCGCCGCCGAGTTTGCCCTCGGCGTGCTGGCCGGCGCGGAGCGTGACGCAGCGGCGCAGCGGGCCGCGCGCGAGCCTAGCTTTGCGCGCATGGTCGCTGCCTGGGAAGAACGGCTGGCGCCCTGGGCCGCCGAGATCGCGGAAGTCGCGCCGTCACCGGCGCTGTGGGATCGCATTGCGGCGGCGCTGCCCGATACGCCTGTGCGCGGGCTCAAACCGAGCCTTTGGCAAAGCCTGACGTTCTGGCGCGGCTTGACCTTCGCCACCGGCGCGCTGGCCGCCGCCTGCATCGGCGCACTCATCTATATCGGCAACATTCCACGACTGGCGCCGCTGATCGCGGCCATCGACGGCGGCGGCCACCATCATTTCGTCGCCACGCTCGACGCGGGCAGCGGTGCCGTCGCGGTGACGCCGGCGGCCTTTGCCGCCGATGCCACGCGCGTGCCCGAACTCTGGCTGATCCCGGCCGACGGCAGACCGCGGCCGCTCGGCCTGTTGCGCGCCGATCGAACGGTGACTATCACGATCCCGCGCGACCTGATGCCGCATGCGACGCGCGATGCGGTGCTTGCGGTGTCGCTGGAACCGCAGGGCGGCTCGCCCACCGGCCAGCCCACTGGGCCGGTGATCGCATCCGGCAAGCTCACGCTTCTGTGAACGCGACCGTGCATCCCTGAGGCGCGCGCCTCCGTAGCTCCTGATGTCTCCGCCGAATGGGGACCGCAAACAGAGAGCAACGGAGTTTACCCATGAAACCGATTCACAGAATCGCCCTCGCCGGAGCCGCTTTGGCCTTGGCCGTCACCGCCATCGCCTATGCCCCGGCCCCGTCGTTCGCCGCCGAGCAGACCAAGATGGTTGGCGGCGCCGCGATGTATCCATCCAAGAACATCGTGCAGAACGCCGTCAATTCGAAGGACCACACCACGCTGGTAGCCGCCGTGAAGGCCGCCGGCCTCGTCGACACGCTGCAATCGCCCGGCCCGTTCACGGTGTTCGCGCCGACCAACGAAGCCTTCGCCAAGCTGCCGGCCGGCACGGTCGACACGCTGCTCAAGCCGGAGAACAAGAAGACGCTCACCAACGTGCTGACCTATCACGTCGTGGCTGGCCGTATGACCGCCAAGGATCTGATGAACAAGGTGAAGGCAGGCGGCGGCAAAGCCGAACTGACCACCGTCGAAGGCGCCAAGCTCACCGTCGCCGAAAAGGACGGCAAGCTCTGGATCACCGACGCCAAAGGCGGCCATGCGCAGGTCACCATCGGCAATGTGATGCAGTCGAACGGCGTCATCCACGTCATCGACACTGTGATGTTGCCGGGCTGATCCCCGCAGCCTCCCGCAACACATGAAGAGCCCGCCGCGTCGCCGCGGCGGGCTCTTTGTTCGTGACGTGCAGTTTCGTTTTTAGGCGTGCGCGAGGCGCGGCCGGCGGTTGAAGACGTTGCCGAGCGCATAGGCGCCGTCACCGAGCAGCGCCTGCACGCCCGACGCGACGATCAGGAACGCCGGATATTCCCAGCCGCCGTTCGGATACGAGAACACGAAGCCGTTCGGCAGATGCACCTTCAAGGCGCCGAGCAGGATCGGCAGCATGAGGAGCGCGATGGCGCGGGTCTGCACGCCGAGGATCATCAGCGCGCCGCCGCCGACTTCACCGGCGATAACGAGATAAGCGGTCCAGCCGGGGAAGCCCTGCTGTTCGAAGAAGCCGACGGTGGTCGGCAGGCCGAGCGTCAGCAGTTTCCACAGGCCGTGCGACAGGAAAATGGTGCCGAGCGTGAGGCGCAGCACGGTGGCGGCGTAGTCGTTGTTTTGGCGGTTCATGGCAGGCTCTCTCTTTTTGTGCGGGCGTTCGTCAGGACCGGGGGACGTCGGCTCGCTTTAGCGGCGGCCCGGATCAATCTCTGTGCCGCCAGACCTAGACCTTGCGCCGGTGCAATGCGATAAGCATGATTGCCAACTGCGTTTGCAAATATGCAAACACGCGCCGCGCGGCAATAAAGCCGCCGCCACGAGGGAAGAGCCCGGATGTTCGCCTGGGACGATCTGCGCATCGTGCTCGCCATCGCCCGCGCCGGCGATCTGCGCAAAGCCGCGGCCTCGGTCGGCGTCAATCACTCGACCATGTTCCGGCGCCTGAATGCGCTGGAGCGCGCCCTTGGCTCCAAGCTGTTCGAGCGGCTAGCCACCGGCTACCGCGCCACCGACAGCGGCCAGCGCCTGCTCGAGGCGGCCGAGCGGATGGAGACCGAGGCGCTGGCGCTCGACCGCGATCTCACCGGCCGCGACACAAGGCTGACCGGCACGGTGCGGGTGACCGCGTCCGAGACTTTGGCCTTCGGCATTCTCGCCGGCGAGATCGCGCGCTTCCGCGAGCAGCATCCCGGCATCCAGGTCGAACTCATGGTCGACAACCGCGTCCTCGATTTGTCGCGCCGCGAAGCCGATATCGCGTTCCGCGCCATCCGCCCGGCCGAGGGCGACCTGTTCGGCCGCAAGCTCAACGACATCGCCTGGCGCTTTTATGCCGCCCCCGCCTATCTCGAAGCCCACGGCAGGCCGCGGACCTTGCGCGACCTCGGCAGGCATCAGTCCATCGGCTGGGGCGAAGCGATGCAGCCGACCAAGGCCGCCGCCTGGCTCGACAGGAACATGACCGGTGGTCAGGTTTTCGGCTATCGCACCGGCAGCCTGGTCAACCAGATGCTGGCGGCCAAGGCCGGCATCGGCCTGGCGCTGCTGCCAACCTATCTCGGCGGCGCCGACGCCGGTCTCGCCGCCGTCCTGCCGCCGCTGGCCGACCTGCGCACAGAACTGTGGCTGGTGACCCACCGCTCGCTCAAGGACACCGCCCGCGTCCGCGCTTTCATGGACATCGTTGGCGACGGGGTGAAGAAGCGGCTAGCCGCGGCCATGCGCGGCTGACGGCGCCGCTCTGTTAACCTCGCGCTAACCATAAACTGGGCAAAGTTTGCCGGGTTCGGGGCCCTCGCCCCCAAGTCTTATCGTCCACTGTCCCGTCTTCCGCAGTCCGCGGCTCTCCCTGGTAAGCAATGACCGACATCAGCGCCGCTTCGACCCCCGCGACCAGCGGCTTCAAGATTCCCAGCCTCAGCGCGATGGGCGAAGCGCTCAAACGCGGCGACATGGGCCTGGCGGTCGGCGTCCTCGTCATTCTGGTGATCCTGATCCTGCCCTTGCCGCCGGTCCTGCTCGACATGGCGCTGGCGGTGTCGATCATCCTGTCGATCCTGATCCTGATGACGGCGCTGTTCATCCACACGCCGCTGGAATTCTCCGCCTTCCCGACCGTGCTGTTGATCGCGACCATGCTGCGGTTGTCGCTCAACCTCGCCTCGACCCGCCTGATCCTGTCGCACGGTCATGAGGGCGGCGCCGCCGCCGGCCATGTCATCGAGGCGTTCGGCAATTTCGTGATGAGCGGCAATTTCGTCATCGGCATCATCGTGTTCACGATCCTGGTGATCGTCAACTTCGTCGTCATCACCAAGGGCTCGGGCCGTATCGCCGAAGTCGCCGCCCGCTTCCACCTCGACGCCATGCCGGGCAAGCAGATGGCGATCGACGCCGACATGTCGGCCGGCCTGATCGACGAGAACGAAGCCCGCGCCCGCCGCAAAACGCTGGAAGCCGAAGGCGGCTTTTTCGGCGCCATGGACGGCGCCTCCAAATTCGTGCGCGGCGACGCCATTGCCGGCCTCCTCGTCGTCTTCATCAACGTCATCGGCGGCATGATCATCGGCATGGCGCAGCAGGGCCTGACATTCGCCGACGCCGCGCGCTCCTACACGCTGCTGACCGTCGGCGACGGCCTGGTGACGCAGGTGCCGGCGCTGATCGTCTCCACCGCCGCCGGCCTCCTGGTGTCGAAGGCCGGCATTGCCGGCTCCGCCGACAAGGCGATGATGAAGCAGCTGTCCGGCTACCCGAAGGCGCTCGGCATGTCCGGCGGCGTCATGCTGATCATGTCGCTGTTGCCCGGCATTCCGTTCCTGCCGTTCGTGTTCCTCGGCGGCGGGGCCTCGGCGCTGGCCTATGTCTTCCACAAGCGCGCCAAGGTCATCGCCGCGACCGCAGCGACCAAGGCGGCGACCGAGACCAAGACCGCGGAAGCGGCCGAGGAGCCGATCGCGACCGCGCTCAAGATCGACGATCTCAAGGTCGAACTGGGTTATGCGCTGCTGCCGCTGGTCAATTCGCCGGACGGCTCAGACCGCCTGACCGAGCAGATCAAGGCGCTGCGCCGTTCGCTCGCCGGCGAGATGGGCTTCGTGATGCCGGCGGTGCGCATCCTCGACAACGTCAATCTCGACTCCAACACCTATGTCATCAAGGTCAAGGAAGTCGAAGCCGGCTCCGGCAAGATCTGGGCCGGCCATTACATGGTCATGGACCCGGCCGGCGGCCAGGTGAACCTGCCCGGCACCCACACCACCGAGCCGACCTTCGGCCTGCCGGCGACCTGGGTCGATGCCAGCATCAAGGAAGAAGCGGCGATGCAGGGCTACACCGTGGTCGACGCCGCCACCGTGCTGTCGACGCATCTGACCGAATTGCTCAAAGGCAACATGGCGGACCTGTTGTCCTACGGCGAAGTGCAGAAGCTGCTCAAGGATCTGCCGAAAGAGCAGAGCGAACTGCTCAAGGACCTGGTGCCGACGCTCATCACCACCTCGGGCATTCAGCGCGTGCTGCAGATCCTGCTCGGCGAGCGCGTCTCGATCCGCGATCTCTCCACCATCCTGGAAGGCATCGCCGACGGCGCCGGCTCGTCGCGCAACCCGGTCACTTTGGCCGAGCACGTGCGCGCCCGCATCGCGCGCCAGATCTGCGCGCAATACACCACGCACAACGGCTATCTGCCGCTGATCGCTTTGTCGGCGAAGTGGGAGCAGGCCTTCGCCGAGTCGATCGTCGGCCAGGGCGACGATCGCCATCTGGCGATGCAGCCGTCGCGACTGTCGGAATTCATCGCTTTGGTGCGCGAGAAATTCGAAGCGGCGGCGCGCGAAGGCGAAGCCCCGGTGCTGGTCACCTCGGGCAGCATCCGTCCGTTCGTACGCGGCATCGTCGAGCGCTTCCGCGCACAAACGCCGGTGATCTCGCAAAGCGAAATACACCCGCGCGCAAGGTTGAAGACGGTGGGCAGTATCTAAGGCGCCCTAGAATCCGCAGGCCCGCTCCAATGGCGCCAGTAAGGCGGCGGCGCCGCGCGCCGGCAAAGTCATGTCGGCGTCCTGGGTCTTCAGCGATATTTCGTCGGCCTGGCGCAGGCTCGCCAGCAGCCGCTGCGGCAGCGCAAAACGCGCGACGGCAAAGCCGGGAACGTCGCCTTCGGCTAATATCTTGATCCGCGCCGGCGCCGAATATTCCTGGCCGCCGGCGCGCAGCTTGAGCGGCACCGCCTGGCCGTTCTTCGCGCCGCGCGGGAGCGCGGTCGAGCGCACGATGAGGGTTTGACGGCGCGGCTCGCAACTCAGATCGGCCAGCAGCCAGCCGGTGGCGGGTTTGCCGAAGGTAAGGAACGGCGCGCCGCCGTCTTCCGCGCGGCGGAAGATCCACAGCATCTGCTTGTCGTCGTCCTTGCCGTATTCCCAGCCGCTGCGCTGTTCGCAGTCCTTGCCGATCTTGTCGAAGGCGTCGATAGCTGCCGGCCCGGCCGGAAACGCCTTGCCGTCGAGCGAGAGCTTGAACGTGTTGTCCGCGGCGTCAATGAGTCCGGCAGCGAGCGCATCGGCCGGCCGGTCGGGCGGCAAGGCCCAGATGCCGTCGCCAGTCTCGACGAGCAGCGCCCGCGCCGCTGGCACGATCGCCAGCTCGGGACGTTTTTCCACGCCGCAGGCAAGCGCCACGACGTGGCGTGCGCCATCGATCGTGCCGATGCCGAAGGCCGCCGGCCGGCCATCGGGCAAATTCTCGATACGCCAGCCATCCGGTCCGCGCGCCTGCGCGGCGGCGGTCGCAAGCGCGGTCGCGGGCGCGCTCGCCGGCGCCGTTGCCGTTGCCGTGCGCAGCGTGCGCATGTCGGCGAGCAGCCGATCGCGCAAGCCGACATGCGGCAGGAACATCCAGGTCGAGCAGAACGTGGTCGACAGGCCGCCCGCGCTTTGGTGCGCGGCGAGTGTAACGCTCTGGCCGGTTTCAAATTGAACGCCGCAGGACGCCGACGGCCCGTTCGGATGCCGCACGACGACGAACGCCTTCGCCTCGGCGCCTTTGAAACCTTCGGTGACTTCGAACGTGGTGGCCGACGCGCCGGGCGCGACTACGACGCTGCTGCGGGCTATGCCAGTAAACACCATCGTCGACTGCGCCAGGATGCCGGCGGCGGTCGGGTTGCGCTCGCAGGAACAGGCCAGCCCATCGCCGATGGCCATCAGCGATAGGATGGCAGAAAATGCGATCGCTTTCAGATGGACGTAGCGCACCTGCAACCCTCCAGGGACAGCCATGAATCCCAGCACCGCCGCGCACCGGCATTGCGCTGGATCAAGCGGCCTTGCGGCTGGATCGGGCGCCATGCCGCTGGTTCAAGCGCTTTGCGCGCGTATCGGGGCCAGCGCCAATAGCTCGCGGCGGTAGGCTCGATTTAAGCATAATCGCGCCCCGCCCCTGTAAAGCCACGAATTTAGGCCTATATAGAGCGAACCCCATTAGTCCTCCGGTCGCCCGGCGTTTTGGAGATTTATCGTGAGAAAATTTGATTTTTCCGCCCCGGCGGAGCTTTTTCCGTCCCGTAACCGCAAGATCGCCAGCAAGGTCCGCTATCGTCGCTTCGATACGGCCGCCGACGCCATTCGCTTCGCGGTCGAGGAATTGCCGGAGCCGCTGTTGCTCGGCGCCTATATCGAGATCAACGAAGCCCGCCTTGGCCACAAGGACATCCGCGCGCTGTACGATTGCGAGAGCTATCCGCTGAAAAAGGCCGTTGCCGTCGCCGACAAGGTTGTCGCCGCCGACGCCTAAAAGGCAATGCAAGACACGTCGAATTGCTTAGGCATTTGACGGTTTTCGCCTTTTCGTATATGTAAAGCCCGTTGAAACTTTAGTTTTCGGTTATGCCTTGCTGCGCTGCCCTGTTGGGCGCTTGTCAATGCACCCCCTAAAACTCGGTGTTTCGATCGCACAGGCGACAATCGCCTGCGCGTATCCCAACGCAAGCAGCGCATAACGAAAAAGGTGCCACGATGGCGACAGGTACGGTCAAGTTCTTCAATACCCAAAAGGGTTTCGGTTTCATCACCCCGAGCGATGGCTCGAAAGACGTCTTCGTGCACATCAGCGCCGTCGAACGCGCCGGCATGAGCACCCTCAACGAAGGCCAGCGCCTTTCGTATGAAATCGTCACCGAGCGCGGCAAGCAGGCCGCCTCCAACCTGCAAAACGCCTGACCGGCGCCGTCTATAGTCGCTGATAATGTAGCGGAACGCCCGGCTTCTCGGCCGGGCGTTTTCGTTTCCGCGCAAAAATAAAAGCCAAGAACAAAAACTAAAAAACAAAACAAAGAATGCGAACGCGCCTATGACTCACAAATTCGCCTCCGGCCAGGACGTGTTTTACGAGCCGACTTTCGGCAAAGCGGCGGCGCGTGGGCAATACAAGGTGGTGCGGCCGCTGCCGGTCGAAAACGACAACCGACTGTCCTATCGCATCAAGAGCCTGGCCGAGAATTTCGAGCGCATCGCCGAAGAGCATCAGCTCAGCACCGTCGAGTAGCGCCGGCCGACGCTGGCGCGGCCGCGGGCCGCGCGGACGGCCACTCCATTGGAATTTAAGATGAATGAGCGACCGCCCTGGCCGCGCCGTCGGGCGGCCACGCCGGCGCGCGGACTTCACAATCTTTCACCGTTCCGTGATGCCGCCTTGGGAACTATGGCGGCATCCATACGTTGATGAGTGAACGATTTGCTTGAACCTTTCCCTGGGCCGGAACGACAGAGAACCGTGACCATGGAGGATGCCATGAACTGGTCGATGTACACCGCCGATCGCACCACCCACCTCAAGATCGTGGTGGTTGGACTTTGCGCCGCGCTGCTGATCGCCGTGATCGCCCTCTCTGCCCGCGAACTCAATCTCGGCGTCGATATCATGTCGGCGCAGGGGCCAACCGTTTACAAGGCCGGCGGCCCGGTGGCTTTTACCAGCCGCGACGGCGCCACCATTCGCTAGCTTTCCTTTTCTGAGCCTCCCCCCGACTGGCGCGCCGGATTTTCCGGCGCGTTTTTTTAAAGCTATCGCCAGCGGCAATCGGCCGCCCGCCCTCCCCCGGCTCCGCCCCTTGCTTCGCCACGCAAATGCCGCAGGGTGTTGGCACTCACCGAATCGTCAAAGCCGCCCGACAGGAAACGAAGCCCGCCATGCCGCGCAACCGCCTGTTCACCGCCCTGCTGCCGGCGCTCGCCATCGTGCTGGCGACCGGCCTGCCGGCGTTCGCGCAAAGCGCTACGGCGATGGCCGACTACCAGGCCAAGCTCACCGCCTTCCAGCAGGCGCGCCAGCCTTACGAGCAGCAGGCGCAAGCCTATTGGGACGAGGTCGCCGCCAAGCGGCGCATCCGCAACGACAAGCGCCGCGCCCACGTCGCCGTCCTGCTCGAGGATTACGTGCTCGACCAGCCGCCGGTCTATGCCGGGCCGCCGCGGCCGGTCGATCCATCCGCGCCGGCGGGCCCGACCCCCGGCGAGGCGCCGCCGATCCCGGTGCTGGCCGACTTTCTCAACAACGCGAAGCAGCAATTCGGCTTCGTCCCGGACCGGCCGCAAAACGAGGTCGACTTCAAGCGCGCTTACGCCAAAGCCGCCAGCGAGGCCGGACTGACGCGCGAGCAGATCGTCGGCGTCTATGCTTTTGAAACCGGCGGCAACGGCACCTACGACATGCAGGCCGGCGTCTCGGCGACGCGGCCGCGCGCGATCTCGCCGGCGGTCGGTTACAATCAGTTGCTGTCCACCAATACCGTATCGATCCTGGCCGAGCATGGCGCCCGTATCCTCGCGACCATTCGCCTCAAGGCCAAGGCGCTGAGCGGCGCGGCGAAACTTTCGATGGAGCGCAAGATCGAGGCGCTCAAGCGCATGATCGCGCACAGCCGCACCGGGCCGCAGCGCTGGGGCGACTGGGACAAGATGGCCAAGACGACGCCGGCCGGCATCGGCATCCACGCCGCCATTCTCGACCGCGACATCGGCCCGCTGCTGCAGGTGCAGAAGCTCGCGACCTCGGTGCACTTCGCGCGCATGAAAGGCTACATGGCGCCGCTGACCGCGCCGGAACTCGAATTGATGAATCTCACCGGCGATTCGACCGGCCTCGATATGGTGATGATGCCGGCCGAATTCCGCAGCCGCGTGCCGACCGCGAATTTCTTCCAGCAGAAAGGCTACGAGCGCAACCCGGTCGCACGGCGCACCGGCGTGGTCGCCAGGCTTATCGCCGACATGCAAAGCCAGATGGCGCGCGGCGCGCAATCGCCCGGCGCGCGCGATCTGGCGGCGGCGTTTTAGTCACGTGTCATTC
>JAQSCR010000400.1 GCA_029945495.1 Pseudolabrys sp.
AAATTCGGAATTTGGAGCGGCCCCGGCTCTTCGGCCGGGGCAAGAGCTACGCCGCGACGCGCGCGAGGAAGCCCTCGACCTCGGCGCGCAGTTCGGCGGCGGCGGCTTCCACGGCCTGCGCCGCGGTCAGCACGTGTTCGGCCGCTTGCGCGGTCTCGGTCGCGGCGCCGGCGACTTCGCCGAGCGCAGCCACGACGTGCCGGGTGCCACCGGCGGCGCCGGCGACATTCTGCGAAATCTCGCCGGTCGCCGCGCTTTGCTCCTCGACGGCGGCCGACACCGTGACGGCGCAACCGTCGATCTCCTGCATGCGGCTCGAGATGCGGCCGATCGCGCCGACCGCGCCGCTCGTCGCCGTCTGCACCGCGGTGATCAGCGAGGAAATATCCTCGGTCGCCTTGGCGGTCTGGTTGGCGAGCGACTTGACCTCGGAGGCGACCACCGCGAAGCCCTTGCCGCTGTCGCCGGCGCGCGCCGCCTCGATCGTGGCGTTGAGCGCCAGCAGATTGGTCTGGCCGGCGATGTCGCGGATGAGCTTGATGACGTCGCCGATCTTGCGCGCCGCTTGCGCCAGCGCGTCGATCTCGCGGTTGGTGCCGTGCGCTTCGCCGACCGCGACCCGCACGATGTCGGTGGTCAGCGCCAGTTGGCGGCCGATTTCGCCGATCGAGGTAGCCAGCTCGTCGGCCGACGTCGCGGCGGTCTCGACATTGGCGGAGGCTTCGTTCGAGGCCGCGACCGCGCTCTCGGCGCTGGACGATGTGCGGAACGAATTGCCACGCAATGTCGAAGCGGTGGCGCGCATGGCGGTGGCGCCGGCGCTGGCCTTTTCCAGATGCTCTTCGACGCGCTGGCGAAAGGCGGCGATCGCCTGCTCGATCATGGCGCGCCGGTCCTGCTGCTTCTGAATCGAAGCGCGTTCCAGTTCGGCGTCGCGGCGGTCGGTGATGTCGTCGTGGCTGCCGACCCAGCCGCCGCCGGGCATGGCACGGTTGATAACCAGGATGATGCGTCCTTGCGGCGTCTTCACCTCGGTGCGGGTCGATTTGCCTTGCGCCATGTCCTCGACCAGCTTTTCGCGGAAGGCGCGCGGATCGCTCATGAACGTGCCGTTGGCGGCGCGGAAATCGAGCATGTCGATCAAAGTCGTGCCGGGCGTCGCGATCGCGTCGGAGAGCCGGTAGATTTCTTTGTAACGCTTGTTGCAGACAACCAGCCGCGCATGGCGGTCGAACATGCACAGGCCCTGCGACATGGTTTCGAGCGCGATATGCATGCGGCGATTGAGCTGGCGCGTGCGGCGCACGACCACCGCTGCGGAGAGCGCCATGGCGATCGACGCGACGGCGGCGGCGGCCCAGGCGGCATCGGCGACAGGGCCGGCGGCGGCGAAAGCGGCAAAGCTCGCAACGAAAGCGGCGGCGCCGGTCAGTGCAACCGGACGCCAGGCGCGCGCACTTGCGGCGGCAGAGCTTGTGTCGGCCATGTGTCTCACCCGGTAGCCTGCTACGCTAGGCCAGCCTGGTTTTTTTGCGGTTAACTTCCGGGGCTTAATTGGTTAATGAAAGCCTAACGGCGCGCCGCGCGAGCGGAGCGTGGTTGCTTTTGCGGCGGTCGATTCTCGCCAGAATTACTGCGGCACCTCGATGGTCACCGAACTGGTGATGGTCTGCCAATGCTTGATTTCCGTACCGAGCCAGAGATTCGCGGCCGCCAGGGATTCGCTCGGCACGATGTTGAAATTCTGCTTCTTGAGCTTGGCGACCAGCTCGGGCGACTTCAGCGTTTTCTGCACCGCATTGAACAGCGCTTGCAGCACCGGCTTGGGCGTCGCCTTCGGCGCAAACAGGCCGTTCCACGCCACCGTCCCGACATCGGGCAGACCAACTTCCTTCATGGTCGGCACGTCGGGATATTCCGCCAGCCGCGTGCGATTGGCGATCGCAAGCGCACGCAGCTTTCCGGCCTGCACCATGCCGGCGGTCGAGGCGACGTTGAGGAAGGCGCCCTGCGCGTCGCCGCGCAGCATGTCCTGGATGACGCCGGGCGCGCCGTTCTTGTTCGGCAGGCCGACCATGTTGAGATCGCCGGCGCGTTTGGCGAAATAGGCCATGTCGTAATGCGGGTAGGAGCCGATGCCGACGGTCCCATAGCGGAACTTGCCGGGGTTGGCCTTGGCGTAGGCGATCAGCTCCGCCACGGTCTTCGGCGGGAAGTCGTTCGCCGCCGTCACCAGCAGGAACGCGGGGATGTCGACCAGATTGGTCACCGCGGTGACGGTCGTCTGGTAATCCGCGCTCATTTTCTTGGCATAGAGGATCGGCGTGATGGCATTGGTAGAGACATTGCCGACCATCAGCGTGTAACCATCGGCCGGCGATTTCACCATTTCGTCGATCGCCAGCATGCCGAAGGCGCCGGGCTTGTTGATCACCACGAACGGCTGGCCGGTGACTTTCTGGAATTCGTCGCCGACCATGCGCGCGACGATATCGGTCGCGCCGCCCGGTCCGTAAGGCACAAGAATCTTGACCGGATGATCGGGATACTTGCCTTGCGCGACCGCCGCGGAGAGCCCGGCGAATGATATGGCAAGAGATGTAGCAAGACACGCGGCGGACAGCAGGATACAGCTTCGGCGTCGCATCGGATCCCTCCCCGGAAATTCGTTGATTTCGTCCGGATGTCTTCGCACCCGTGCCTTAGTCTTAGGTCATGGTAATTGACGCTTTACCGGCGCGCCAGTAGATGCCGGCATGTTCGATCGTTTGGACCAGCACCTTTCAGACCAACGCGTTTCGGCCCAACACCTTTCGGCCACTGTCGGTCGTCAGTTTGGCAACGGTTGCGAATCGGAGATTGTCACAGCATGAAATTTTTTCGCCGGAGCGCGCTGCCGCTCGCCGCCATCGCTGTTGCGGCTGCGCTCGGCGGCTGCGCCGTCTCCGACAATTACGTGCCGAAAGGCGAGCCGAGCATGTACCGCAGCCTGGCGCAGCCCGGCGCGCAGCTCGACGACGCGACGGCGGCGTCGATGTTTTCCGGCTATCGCGCCAATAACGGCCTGCCGCCGGTGACGCTCGATCCGGAACTCACGCGGCTGGCGCAAGCGCAGGCCGACATCATGGCCAAGCGCGACAAGCTCGACCACGCCGCCGGCAAGCCGTTCCTCGGCCGGCTGAAGGCGTCCGGCTATGACGCCAAGACCGCGGCCGAGAATATCGGTGCTGGCTATCACACCTTGGCGGAAGCGTTCTCCGGCTGGCGCGATAGTCCGCCGCACAAGGCCAACATGCTGTTGAAGGGCGCGACCCGCATGGGCATCGCCGCGGTCTATACGCCGAAGTCGAAATACAAGGTGTACTGGGCGCTCATTCTGGCCGAGCCGGACACGAAGTAGCGCGCGGCTCTTTCTAAGGACAGCTAATCGCCCTGGCCCGGCTCGGGCGAAAAGAACTTCTCGTATTTTTCCGGCACGCCGTCCCAGTTCTTCGCGTCGGGCGGGGCGTCGCGCTTGACCGTGATGTTGGGCCAGACTTTGGCATAGTCGCCGTTCAGCTTGAGCCATTTGTCGAGGCCCGGCTCGGTATCGGCGACGATGGCCGAGGCCGGACATTCCGGCTCGCAGACGCCGCAATCGATGCATTCGTCGGGGTGGATGACGAGCATGTTGTCGCCTTCGTAGAAGCAGTCCACCGGACACACTTCGACGCAGTCCATGTATTTGCACTTGATGCAGTTATCGGTGACGACGAAAGTCATGACGCGTCTATTGGCGATTCTATGGGCCAGGGCCGGTCCGGCCGATAGAACAGCGCGAGCTTGAGGCTTTCGGCGATGCGCGCCGCCTTGGCTTGAAACTCGACCGCCAGCGCCGGCTCGAACAACTCGCGGCAGGTCGCCTCGAACAGCGCCAGCCAGCGGTCGAACATGGCCAGTTCGATGCCGTCGACTCGGCCGTGCACCGCCACCGGGTTGCCTTTGTAGCGGCCGCTCGCCGTCATCACTGACGACCAGAAGTTTCGCATGGTCGCCAGATGCGGTCCCCAGTCGCCGGGAATGGCGCGCGTGAACACCGGCCCCAGAACCGCATCGGCGCGAATCCGCGCATAGAATTCATCGACCAGGCGGGCAATGGCGTTTTCCGACGGATGATCGAAGACGGCGCTTTTCGCCGCGTCCATCAGGCAACGACCGCGACGGCCACCATGCCGACCACGATCCAGACCAGCGAGTTGACCAACATCCGCACCAGTTCACGTTTGTCGTTCTGGTCGATGCCGACATAGGCACAGGCGAAATCGCCCGGAAACAGGAACAGGCGGGCCAGAGCCGCGCCGAGCGCCGTGGAATTGAGCATTTCGCTCGTCCTCCAGTTAACATGCATCTTGTATGCATCTTACACCGTGCTTGCGGTAAAGCAATATCAAAGATACATGTTATGGGCGTGCCGCCGGGGAGGACTTCGCCATGCGCCTGACCGTCTATACCGATTACGCGCTGCGGCTGTTGATGTACCTCGCGGTCAAGGATGGCGGACTGGCGACCATCGCCGAAGTCGCCAAGAGCTACGGCATTTCCAAGAACCATTTGATGAAGGTTGCTCACCAGCTCGGCCAGGCCGGCTATGTCGACACCTTGCGCGGCAGGGGCGGCGGCTTGCGTCTGGCCACGCCGGTCGAGGCCATCACGATCGGCGATGTGGTGCGCCGCACCGAGCCGGATATGGCCGTGGTCGCCTGCCTCAATCCGGTCGACGCGCCGTGCGCGATCAAGTCGTGCTGCGTCCTGCGGCGGGCGCTGGCGCAGGCCGGCGCCGCGTTCCTCGACGTGCTGGACGGCTATTCGCTCGCCGATCTGGTGAAGCCGCGCAGCCCGTTGCGCGGCTTGCTGGCGATCGATGCGCCGCGCCGGGTTCGCACCCCGCGGCCGGCGCCACCGGCCGCGTAGCTTTTATGGCAGCAGGCTATTTCAGCTGTTCGGACAGGCGCGGTAGCCGAATTTCTGAATGATGTCGCGGCCGGATATGTCGTGGAACGCGAACGAATCGACGTGGTGATTGCTGACCAGATAACTGCGCAGCCGTGAATTGTACGAATTCAGCATCTGCGCTTGCCGCCTCGGGTCCGGCTTCTGGTTTTGCTCGCTCGGCAGGAGCGCCGCATGAAACCGCAGCGTCGCGCTCGGATCGACGCAAACGTTCCTGATGGCGAGCAACATGGTGCAGGACGACTGGCAGCTGCCTTCGATCCGAAACAGCTCCTTCGACTGATTATATTTTTTGACGATATCGGGCGCATTGATGCGGCCGCCGCCGCCATAAGGCCGCGACGAGCCATCGGCCAAGGCGGGTGCGGCGGACAGCGACGTCACGGTCACCATGCAAGCCAGCAGGCCGGCGGCCTTGATCAGGGATGTGAATCCCGCGGATGGAATGTTGAACACGTGTGCCCCCCGAGTTCGTGTGTCTTTGCCCGGATCGTGACCGATCTATCCTGCCGCGTACAGACCCGTCGGCAAGCAAACCTGGGGGTTAGTGCGAACGGAACAGAGTGGCGAAGCGCCAAACCGCCACTTGACAATATTCCCAAGGTATATAATCATGGTGACGTCCTGCTTATCGAGGGCGCTGTCATGAGGCGTCAGGATGGTGGAGCAGGACGCGGCGCCCGCGGGCGGTGACACACGCAGTCATCGCGCTCGGGCGGTGCCGGTCCCCGCCCGCAGGCAATAGGACCTGCTGCGAGGAGCTCGCTGATGGTGCGAAGCCATTGGCTTTACCGGGGCAAAAGAGGCTCGGTGCCCAAAAGGGCCGAGGCTCGGCCGTCCCGGGAGGTCAACAGCCGCCAGAAGCGCGGCCCGGCCACTGGTAAGACGCCGCCGTGGCGCGCCGAAGGGCGCGGGCATTCTGGAAACGGAATGCTCACACACGACAAACTGGAGCGCCGCTTGGCGCGCCACACCCTCGATGTATCGAGGGACACGAAAAAGGAAGTCGGCTTACCCGGGGCCGCAAACAACAGGGGCGATGACGCTTGTCTGTTGTTTGAAAATTGAATCGCGGAGACGACAGATCGGATCGCTTTACCTCACCCCCTCCGCCGACTAGCTTCTCGCGCATGCTGCCGGACGCCAAAGACTTCGATCAACTCACGCGCCAGTTCCGCTGGAATATTCCGGCGCGCTACAATATTGGCGTCGATGTCTGCGACCGCTGGGCCGAAGCCGAACCGGCGCGCCTCGCCATCCTGCATGTGCACGGCGACGGCCGCGAGGACCGCATCACTTATGGCGCCTTGCGCGACACCTCGAACCGGCTCGCCAATGTGTTGCGCGCGCAAGGCGTCAACCGCGGCGACCGCGTCGCGATCTTCCTGCCGCAGTCGCCGGACGTCGCCGCGGCGCACATCGCCATCTACAAGTTAGGGGCGGTGGCGCTGCCGATCGCCGTGCTGTTCGGCACCGACGCGCTCTCTTACCGATTGCAGAATTCCGGCGCCAAAGCGCTGCTCACGAATGCGGCGGGCCTCGCCAAGCTCGATCAGATCCGTACCGAAGTGCCGGATGTGACCTGCGTGCTGTCGGTCGACGGCGCAGCCGATGGCGCCGGCAGCTGGCCCGATCTCCTCGCCCGCGCGTCATCGAACTTCACGGCGGAAATCACCGCGCCCGACGATCCGGCGATGATGATCTACACATCGGGTACGACAGGCCAGCCGAAGGGCGCGCTGCATGGCCATCGTGTGCTGCTCGGCCATCTGCCCGGCGCCGAGTTGCCGTATTATCCGTTCCCGCAGCAAGGCGACCGCTTCTGGACGCCGGCCGACTGGGCCTGGGCCGGCGGGTTGCTCGACGCGCTGCTGCCGAGCCTGCATCACGGCGTTCCCGTGGTGGCGCGCAAGTTCGACAAGTTCGATCCGGAGGAAGCTTTTGCGCTGATGCAGAAAACGCAAGTGCGCAATGCGTTCATTCCGCCGACCGCATTGCGCATGATGCGCGCCGCGCCGAATCCTGCCGGCCGCTACGATTTCAAATTGCGCGCCATGGGCTCGGGCGGCGAGTCGCTCGGTATCGAGGCATTGGAATGGGGCCGCTCCGCTTTCGGCCTGACCATCAACGAATTCTACGGCCAGACCGAATGCAATCTGGTGATCGGTTCGTGCGCCCAGCTCGGTCAGTTGCGCGTCGGCGCGATGGGCAAGGCGGTGCCCGGCCACATTGTGGCGGTGATCGGTCCGGACGGCACGGTATTGAAGCCCGGCGAGATCGGCCAGATTGCGGTGAAGCGCCCCGACCCGGTGATGTTCCTGGAGTACTGGAAGCGGCCGGAAGCCACGCGCGACAAATTCGTCGGCGACTGGATGACCACCGGCGACCAGGGCGTCATGGACGAGGACGGCTATTTCACTTTCGTCGGCCGCGACGACGACGTCATCACCTCGGCCGGCTTTCGCATCGGCCCCGGCGAGATCGAGGATTGCCTGATCGGCCACCCGGCGGTGGCGCTCGCCGCCGCGGTCGGCAAACCCGATCCGCTGCGCACCGAAATCGTCAAGGCCTTCATCGTGCTCAAGCCGGATTACGCGCCATCCGATGAACTCGCCGCCGAGATTCAGACGTTTGTGAAGACGCGATTGTCCGGCCACGAATATCCGCGCGAAGTCGTCTTCATCGACACCATGCCGATGACGACGACGGGCAAGGTGATCCGCAGGCTGCTGCGGGAGAAGGTATAGCGGTGCGGTTACTAGCTCTTCCCGCCGCCCACAATAAACACGTGATACCCGAGCCGCTTTTTGGCGACGTAATAGAGACAGATCGATTCGACGATCAGCGCCGTCGAGGTCGCCGCCGCCGCGCCTTCGATGCCAATGGGCGGGATCAGCACGATGCACAAAGTCAGATTGATCACGAAGGCCAAAGCATAGATCGTCGCGCACTGCCGGCGCTCGCCGAGCATGTTGAGCAGGCGCTCGGCCGGTCCCACGGCGGCGCGCGCCAGCATGCCGACCGCCAGAATGAACATCACGTCGTAGCCGCTCTCGAAACCTTGCCCGAACAAACCGAGCAGCGGCTTGCCGCAGGCGAGAATCGCGGCGCAGACGAGGAGCGACGGCCAGAACGTCCACTTGATGGTCTCGCGGAAGAACGACGCCAGCTTCTTCTTGTCGCCGGCCACATGATAGGCGGTGAATTTGTGCGTGGTCGCGCCGGCAATGGCGAAATAGACGAAAGCGACAATCGCGAGCAGACGCGCGCCGGCGTAATAGACCGCGACTTCGTCGGGCGAGCGAAAATGCTCGAGCGCGAGAATATCGACATAGGTCAGCAGCAGATAAAAGCCTTCGACCACGAAGATCGGCAGCGAGGTGGCGAGCCAAACCTTCGGCTCGTAGATCTTCGGCCCGGGCGGCACTTTCTTGTTCAGCCGACGGTCGAGCACGACGAGCTGGCCGATGGTCACGGCGTAGATGGTGACGATGGAAATATACAAAGCCGTCATCGCGTCGGTCGGCGCGCCGGTCAGCCAGGCGCCGCCCATCAATGCGAGCATGGCCAGCGTGCGGATGATGTAGAACGGCATCAAGGCCAGGTTCGGCCAGTCATAGGACTGCGCGATGCCGGCCTGCACCTGCACCAGCCCGTAGATCGGAATCATGACGCAGGCGAGATAAAGTGGAATGACGACGAAATGATCGAGCCAAGGTTGGATCAATGTCACGCCGAGCGCGCCCACTGCGCCGATCGCGGTGGCGATGGCGAAAGCAAGCCAGCGGCTACCGCTGAGAAAACCGCGCAAATGATCGAGCGCCTTGAGCTCGGTGTATTCCGGAATGAAGCGGCGCGCCGCCGAGGACAGCCCCATGTCGGACAGAGCGCCGATCATCAGCACCCAGGTCCAGACATAGATATAGATGCCGAATTCGAACGAGCCCATCCAGCGCGCCAGCAGCACCTGGCTGACCAGCGCCAGCATCGCGTTGGCGACGCGCACCAGAAACACCTTGCCGGCGACCAGCTGGGTGAGGCGGGATTCGCTGCGTTC
The DNA here is from genome assembly GCA_029945495.1 of Pseudolabrys sp. Lineage (GTDB taxonomy): Bacteria > Pseudomonadota > Alphaproteobacteria > Rhizobiales > Xanthobacteraceae > Pseudolabrys. The sequence goes on from JAQSCR010000400.1 coordinate 9,047, forward strand.
CGACAGAATCGCCAAGAGGCGCGCCTTGACGCGCGCCATCGCGCCGGCGAGCGAGCGCGGCCGGGCGGGCGTTGCGGCAGGTTCGGAACCGCTCGGTTTCGCGGCGTCCGTCTCCGCCAGCCGGGTTACGATCGACGGCGTGGCCATCGCCACCGGTTAGCAAGGAATCGTTAACATTCGGTGGCCGGGGGCGGTTACGCCTGCGGCAGCGCGGCCAAAATCGCTTCGACCGCCTTGCGGTCCTCGGCGCTCAGCGGCTGCTGCGGCGGCACCGGATCGCCGACGTCATAGCCCTGGATTTGCAGCCCGGCCTTGATGCAGGCGGCGAGATTGAAGCGGGCGAAGACCTCGTTGATGCGCCACAGCTCGCGTTGCAGCTTCATCGCCTCCGGCCACTGCTCAGCGCGGCACAGCTCATAGAGTTTCACGCTTTGGCGCGGCACGATGCAGGCGGGACCGGCCATCCAGCCGACGCCGCCGATCATCATCACCGCCGCCGGAATATGCGCCGAAGCTGAGAACACATCGATCTCCGGCGCGCGGTTCATGATCGACAGCAGCCGGCCGGTATTGGTCGAGGCATCCTTGATGCCGACAATGCGCGGATGCGTCGCCAGCCGCGCGATCACGTCGAGGGTGAGATCGCTGCGCTGGAAATTCGGGTTGGTATAGAGCACCACCGGAATATCGACGGCGTCGGCGATGGCGCGGAAGTAGGCCTCAACCTGCGCGTCCTTGAGCGGGAAATAGGCTTCGAGAATGGCGAGAATGCCGTCGGCGCCGAACGACTGATAGCGCTTCGCCTGCTCGACCGCGTCGGCGGTCGATGTCGAGGCGACGCCGGCGATCACCGGCACGCGCTTGTCGGCCGCTTCGATCGTGGTCTTGATGACGGCGTCGCGCTGCTCGCGCGTGAGATAGGCAAATTCGCCGGTGGAGCCGAGCGGCGTCAGGCCGTGCACACCGGCGTCGATCAGGTCGGACGACAAACAGCCGAGCACGTCGGTCTTGATGCGGCCCTGCGCATCGATGGGCGAGACGAGATAGGGATAGACGCCGTGGAATTTCTGCATCGGGTTCCTGTAGTCTTCGAGGTCAACCGCCAAATCCGCCGCCGTCGAGAAACGCCTGTTCCTCCGGCGTGGTGGCGCGGCCGAGCGCGGCATTGCGGTGCGGAAAACGGCCGAAGCGGCGGATGATATCGGCGTGCAGCTCCGCCCATTTCAGGCCGTCGGCGTCGTCGGTGGCTTTGTAGAATGCCACCGAGCGCGCCTGGTCGGCGGGATCTTCCGAGTGCTCGAACGGCAGATAGAAAAATCCACGCATCGCCTTGTCGACCTGCGCGTCGAAGCCGCGCACGATCGCGCCGGCGGCGACCGCCCGCGCCAGCGGGTCGCTGGCAAACATCCGTGCTTGCCCGCGAAACATGTTGCGCGGAAACTGGTCGAGCAGAATGAGCAGCGCCAGTGCGCCGTCGGCGCTGTGCTCCCAATCGCTCAATTGTCCGGCGGCCGCGGCCTCGTGCGTCGCGAGATATCGGCGTCGGATTTCGTCGTCGAAGGCCGCGTCCTTCGTGAACCAGGCCTTCGGCCCAGCCGCGCGCCAGAACGCGACGACATCGGCCGCGTTCGCCGTTTCGGCGCCGCTCATGCGCCGTCCCGCAACGCGCGCCGCAGGATCTTGCCGACATTGGTCTTCGGCAGCTCGTCGCGAAACTCGATATATTTCGGCATCTTGTAACCGGCGAGCTTGCCGTGCATGAAATGCCGCAACTCGGCATCGGTCAGTTCCGGCGACTTCTTGACGGCATAAAGCTTCACCGCTTCGCCGGAATGCTGGTCCGGCACCCCGACCGCGGCGCATTCGGCCACCGCGCCCTGCATCATCGCAACGTCCTCGACCTCGTTGGGGAACACCTTGAAGCCGGATACCGAGATCATGTCCTTCTTGCGGTCGACGATCTTGACCTGGCCCTTCTCGTCCATGATGCCGATGTCACCGGTGCGGAAGAAGCCGTCGGCGGTCATCACCTTGGTGGTCTCGTCCGGCCGGTTCCAGTAGCCGACCATCACCTGCGGCCCGCGCGCGCAGATCTCGCCGGCCTCGCCGAGCGGCACTTCCTTGTCGTCGGCGTCGAGGATTTCGATATCGGTCGACGGGAACGGATAGCCGATCGTGCCGGTCCATTCGGTGATGTCGCAGCGGTTGGCGGTCAGGCCCGGCGAGGTCTCCGACAGTCCATAAGCCTCGATGATCGGCTTGCCGGTCGCCTGCAGCCAGCGCTCGGCTACCGATTGCTGCACGGCCATGCCGCCGCCGACCGCGGATTTGAGGTGGCTCCAGTCGATCTTGCCGAAGTCGGCGTGATTGAGCAGCGCATTGAACAAGGTGTTGACGGCCGGGAAGAAGTTGACCGGATATTTCGACAATTCGCCGATCAGGCTGCGAATATCGCGCGGGTTGGGAATCAGCAGGCAGATGCCGCCGAGCCGCACGCACATCAGCGCGCAGGCGGTCAGCGCGAAGATATGATACAGCGGCAGCGCCGCCACCATGAACAGCTGGTCGACACGCGGTTCGCGCATCAGCGCCGGCTCTAACCAAGCATTGGCCTGCAAGGTATTGGCGACGACATTGCGGTGCGACAGGATGGCGCCTTTGGAAACGCCGGTAGTGCCGCCGGTATATTGCAGGAACGCGATATCGTCGGGTCCGAGCGTCGGCTTGTGCAGCGTAAGCGTGCCGCCGACGGCAAGCGCCTGGTTGAAGCGGTGGGCGCCGGGAAGCGAGTAGGGCGGCACCATTTTCTTGACGCGGCGCACCACCAGATTGACGATCGTGCCTTTCACGATACCGAGCAGGTCGCCCATGCTGGCGACGATGACGTGCTTGATGCTGGTGCGCGCGATCACGTCGGCGAGATTATGCGCGAAGTTCTCCAGCACCACGATCGCCTCGGCGCCGGAATCCTTGAGTTGGAACTCCAGTTCGCGCGGCGTATAGAGCGGGTTGACGTTCACCACCGTCATGCCGGCGCGCAAGGCGCCGAACATGGCGATCGGGTTTTGCAGAATATTGGGCAGCATGATCGCGACCCGCGCGCCCTTCTTCAGGCCCGCGTTCTGCAGCCAGGCGCCGAGCGCGCGCGAGGAACTCTCGAGCTCGTCGTAGGTCACCGTCTTGCCCATGCAGACGAAGGCGTCCTTGCCACGATGGGCGTGGAAGCTCTCGTCCAGCATCGCAACCAGCGACGAATAGAGGGTCGGATCGATCTCTGCGGGCACGCCCGGCGGATAATTCTTAAGCCAGATGCGCTCCATGCTCTTTCCCCCTCGCCGCCGGCTCGGTTTCCCTCTGGCCGGCGGTCAAACCGTCAGCAGCATCGGACCAACCGGGCTTGCATGCAAGGCCGCCGGTTCGGGCTCAGGCGCGGCTATCTGACCCGCCGAACGGGATCAGCGGGTTGTCGACCAGGGCGGCGCGGTCGGGACGATCGAGCGCGGCGGCGCCCAGAAAGGCCTCGAACAGTTCGCGCACGGTGCGCTCGGGCAGGTCCTTCGTGATGAACACGAGCCTCGTCCGCCGGTCGTCGTCCGGCCACCGCTCCAACTGCGCGGTCGGGTGGAACACGTGCTGCACGCCATGCACTACGACCGGCGTGCCGGGCATCTCTGTGACGTTAACGATGCCCTTCATGCGCAGCACCTTGGCGCCGTAGCTGGCGCGCAGCAACTCCAGAAACATGTCGAGCGTGCCAGCCGGGATCGGCTTCTCGGTGGTCAATACGAACGAAACGATATGATCGTCGTGGCGGTTGACGTTGTGATGATGGTGGCCGTGCGCATGAGAATGCGCGTTGGCATAGGCTTCGGCCGCCAGCCATTTTTTCACGTCGGGGATTTTGCGCGCCGGGTCATAGAGCCCGCAATTGAGCAGGCGGTCGGCGGCGGCTTCGCCTTTGGCCGCATCGAGCACGGTAGCGGCCGGATTGAGCGCGTGCAGGCGGTCGATGATCCGCCCGGTCTCGGCGGCGCCGGCGAGATCGGTCTTGCTCAGGACGATGCGGTCGGCGACTGCGGCCTGCTTGACCGCTTCCGGATGCGCGTCGAGCGTCGCCTCGCCATTGACCGCGTCGACCACCGTTATCACGCCGTCGAGGCGGAAGCGCTTGACCAGATAGGGATGCGCCATCGCCGTGTGCAGCACCGGCGCCGGATCGGCGAGCCCGGTAGTTTCCAGCAGCACGCGGCTGAACTTGACGCGGCCATTGTCGAGATCGCGCAGCAGTTGCTCCAGCGCATCGACCAGGTCGCCGCGCATGGTGCAGCACAGACAGCCCGACTGCAGCAGTACCATGTTGTCGCCGATATAGTCGACCAGCAGATGGTCGAGCGACACTTCGCCGAATTCATTGATGATGACGGCGGTGTCTTTGAGCGCCGGATCTTTCAGCAGCTTGTTGAGCAGCGTGGTCTTGCCGGCGCCGAGAAAGCCGGTGAGCAAGGTGAGCGGGATCGGCACCGGCGGCGTGCGCCGCGCCGCGCTTTGGTCGGCAGCGCTCATGGCGTGGCCGAGCTGACTTTCGGCTTGGCCGGCTTGGCTGCCGTTGGCTTTGCCGCCGCCGCCGCCGGCTTGGTTGTCTTGGCCGCTGCCGCGGGCTTGCTCGCTGCCGCAGGCTTGGCCGCCGATTTCGTGTTCGCAGGCTTTGCGGCGACTTTCTTTTTCTTCTTGCCCGGGCCGCTCGCGGTTTGCGGCACGGTGTCCGGGCGATCGGCCGGGCCGGTGAACACGACGACCGGCGGCGTGGTATCGACCGGCGGCCCCAGCACGAACTTGCCGCCCGCGGGCTTCAGGTTCGATAGCATGAAGGCCTGGCCGCTGCCGGCTTCGCCACCTTCGGCGGTCGCGGCGACTTCCTCTTCCTCTTGATTGTCTTCCGACGGCGGTTTGCGCCGGTGTCCGCCGCACATCTCCTCGCGCAAGTTGGGCGGCTGCGCGTCGATCGGCGCCAGCGCATCGACGGTGCCAAGCGACGGCGTCAGCCAGGTCAGCCCGCCGCTGCCGAAGCCGCGCTCAAGAAGTTGCGCTGCCTTCTGCGCCCGCACCGCGCCGGAATAGGCGCCGAGCACGATGGCGATCAGGCGGCGGCCGTTGCGGGTGGCGGAGGCGACGACGTTATAGCCGGACGCGCAGATGAAGCCGGTCTTCATGCCGTCGGCGCCGGGATAGCGGTCGATCAGGCTATTGTAATTTCGCATCACGCGATTGCCGTAGCGGATCGAATGAATGTGCCAGTACGAATCGTCCTCGGGAAACTCCAGAATCAGCGCGCGCGCCAGAATGCCGAGATCGCGCGCCGAGGTGACGTGATTTTCCGCCGGCAAACCATTCGGATTGACGAAATTGCTCTGCGACATGCCGAGTCGCCGCGCATTGGCGTTCATCATGTCGGCGAAGCCCTCGAGCGAACCACCGACGCCTTCGGCGATTGCGACCGCGACGTCGTTGGCGGACTTCACCATCAGCATCTTGAGCGCATTGTCGATCGTGAGCTGGGTGCCGAGCTTGAAGCCCATTTTGGTCGGCTGCTGCGCCACCGCGTTGCGCGACATGGTGATCAGCGTGTTGAAGGTGATTCGCTGTTCCTTGATGGCGCGCAACGTGGTGTACGCGGTCATCAGCTTGGTGACCGAGGCCGGATACCACGGATAGGTGGCGTTTTCGGCGTGCAGCACCTTGCCGGTCGAGGCTTCGATCAGCAGTTGTGCCTCGGCCTGGGCGCGGCCGGAAGCTTGCACCGCCAGCGCGGCCGTCGCGACAGTGAGAATCAGGGCACGGCGGCTGAGGCTGGCTATGACGGTCAAAATGGTTGTCCGGTCTGCTGGTCTGGCGTTTTCTGGCGATCCGGTGGAACCAGGTACCGGTTGGGTTCCTCGGGCGGTGGCGCTAAACTAACGAAGCTTTTGACCTGTGGCAAAGCCGGATGCCTAGTGGAGCGGATTTGACGTTCGCTACCCACTTGCCGAGAATATCTTAAGCGAACGTCAAATCCAAAGCTCCACTAGCAACAATAACTTGCTAGTGGTCCTTTGATTCTAACATTCGCAAAAGTGCCTCCGCGAAGGGATGCGAATGTTAGAATCGGACCACTAGCCGGCCCGAATCATGGTGACTTGCTGCTTGGCGGTTTGCTACGGCAGTGGTTCCTGACCAAATAATGCGACCAAAATTCGGCAGAGGAGAATTTCGATGACTGCGGCAATTATCGGCTGGGCCCATACCCCCTTCGGCAAGCTTGCCGACGAGACCGTCGAAAGCCTGATCGTGCGGGTGGCGACCGAGGCTCTGGCCAATGCCGGCATCGAGGCCAAGGACGTCGACGAAATCGTGCTCGGCCACTTCAATGCCGGCTTCTCCCCGCAGGATTTTACCGCCTCGCTGGTGCTGCAGGCCTCGCCGGATTTGCGTTTCAAGCGCGCGGTGCGGGTCGAAAATGCCTGCGCGACCGGATCTGCGGCGGTGCATATGGGCATCAAGTCGATCGAGGCGCGCGCGGCGCGCATCGTTCTGGCGGTTGGCGTCGAGCAGATGACGACGACGCCGGCGGCCGAGATCGGACGCAACCTGCTCAAGGCCTCCTATGTGCGCGAGGAGGCCGGGATCGACGGCGGCTTTGCCGGCGTCTTCGGCCAGATCGCCGCGCGCTATTTCCAGAAATACGGCGACCAGTCCGACGCCCTCGCCATGATCGCGGCCAAGAATCACAAGAATGGCGTCAGCAATCCCTATGCGCAGATGCGCAAGGATTTCGGCTACGACTTCTGCCGCACCGAAAGCGAGAAAAACCCATTCGTGGCCGGTCCGCTCAAGCGCACCGACTGCTCGCTGGTGTCGGACGGCGCCGCCGCCGTGGTGCTGGCCGATATCGAGACCGCGCTCAAATTCAGCAAGGCGGTCGCCTTCCGCGCCGCCGAGCATGTGCAGGATTTCCTGCCGATGTCGAAGCGCGACATTCTCAAGTTCGAAGGCTGCGCGCTCGGCTGGCAGCGCGCGCTCGCCAAGTCGGGCCTCCAGCTCGGCGACTTGTCATTCGTCGAAACGCACGACTGCTTCACGGTGGCCGAACTGATCGAATACGAGGCGATGGGCTTGACGCCGGAGGGCGAGGGCGCCCGCGCCATCAAGGAAGGCTGGACGCAAAAGGACGGGAAGCTACCGGTCAACCCGTCCGGCGGCCTGAAGGCGAAAGGCCACCCGATCGGCGCGACCGGTGTCTCGATGCACGCGCTTACCGCGATGCAACTCACCGATACCGCAGGCGGTATCCAGGTAAAAAATGCGCGGTTAGGCGGGATTTTCAATATGGGCGGAGCGGCCGTGGCCAATTACGTCAGCATCCTTGAGCGTATTAAGTAGCGGTTTTGACGGCGCGTTTGACCGTTTCCCAGGAACTGCGAAGTGAGGAACTCGAGTAAGAACGTCGAAGAAGGCTTTCGGCAGCCAACGGTCGGGGGGCCGCGCTCTCGAAATTGATCGCTCTCTTGGACGTGGTAAAGTTTGAATATATTACTTAGGGTTGCCAGGGGAGCCGGGGCCGGCGCGCGATTCGACGGGGACAGCCATGACCAATATTCCGACCGACCTGCTGCGGACCTTTGTCGCGGTGGTGGATTTGCGCAGTTTCACCAAAGCCGCCAATTCGCTGGGCGTGACGCAGCCGGCAGTCAGCGCGCAGATCAAGCGCCTGCAGTTTCTTCTGGGTGACGACATTTTCGATCGCAGCACGCAGGGCGTCAGCCTGACGTCGCATGGCGAGATCGTGCTCAATTATGCCCGCCGTCTGCTGTCGATCAACGACCAGATTGTGCATCTTAACGGCACCGCCCCGAGGCCGGAGCTGACGATCCGCGTCGGCACACCGAGCGACTGTGTTGCGTCGATCTTGCCCGCCACTTTGGCATCGTTCCGTGAGCGCTGGCCGGAAGTCCGTTTTTCGGTTCGCACCGACTATTTCGACCCGCTGGCGCGCCAACTCCGCGACGGCGAGATCGATCTGCTGATCGGCCTGTCGATGGCGCCACCGCACGATGCCCGCCACTGGGTCGCGCGCGAGGTGGTCTGGGCGCGCGGCAAGACCTGCAGCTTCGATCCGAACGGTCCGGTGCCGCTGGTCTCCTATGGCAAGCCCTGCATGTATCATCGGTTGGTCGAACGCACGCTCAAGGCCGCCGAGCTCGATTGGGAAGACGTGTTCATCGGCCCGAGCCTGGCCAGCCTGAAGGGTGCGGTGGCCGCCGGCCTCGGTGTCATGGCGATCAACCGGCGCAGGGCCGATGACGGCGGCATTCTGGTCTGGGAAGACGCGCCGCTGCCGAAGCTGCCGGACTTGTACAGCGGCATCTATATTCGCGAGGGCGGCGCCCGCGCCATCTACGAGCAACTTGCCGACGAGATCGCCGCGGCGGTGCAGGCGCCGGGCAGTGCATCGGACAAGATGCCGAACAAGTTGATCGGCAGCATCGAGAACGGACGCAAGAAGAATTCCGCCGCCTGAAGGCGCGCGCGATTTAGGCCTGCGCAAAACCGGAGCGCTGCGCCCAGCCGGTCATCCGCCGTTCCAGGATGGCCATGGCCGCGTACATGGCGATGCCCTCGATCGCCAGCACCACCAGCCCGGCGAAAATCAGCGGCACCTGGAACTGCGCCTGCGCCTGCAACATCAGATTGCCGATGCCGTAATTGGACGCGACGCTTTCCGAGATCACCGAGCCGACGAAGGCGAGCGTGATCGCGACTTTCAGCGAGCCGAAGAAGTACGGCAGCGTCCGCGGAATGCCGACTTTGCGCATGATGTCGAGCTTTGACGCGCCGAGCGCCTTGAGCACGTCTTCAAGTTCGGGCTCGATGGTGGCAAGTCCCGTGGCGACGTTGACGACAATGGGGAAGAACGAGATCAGGAAGGCGGTCAACACCGCCGGAATGAAGCCGATGCCGAACCACAACACCAGGATCGGCACCAGCGCGACCTTCGGGATTGCATTGAAGCCGATCATCAGCGGGTAGAGCCCTGCATAGATCGCGCGCGACCAGCCGACCAGCAGACCAAGCAGCAGGCCGAAGCCGACCGCCAGCGCAAAGCCGATCAAAGTCGTCTCCAGCGTGATCCACGAATTGCGCGCCAGCGGTCCGGCATAGTCGACGAAGGCTTGCGCCACCAGGGTCGGCGGCGGCAGGAAGAAACTTGGAATCTTAAAAATGTGCACCGCGGCTTCCCACACCAGCAACAGGCCGACGGTGAACAGCCAGGGTGACAGTCTGATCAGCGCGTTGGTCTTCATTGCCGCGCCTTTACGATGTGGCTGCGCAATTCGTGCACGATGTCGGTGAACTGCGGCGTGAACGTCACTTCAAGATCGCGCGGGCGCGGGATGTCGATCTTGCGTTCGACCAGAATGCGGCCCGGTCGAGACGACATGACGAACACGCGGTCGGCGAGGAACACCGCTTCGCGCAGGTCATGCGTCACCAGGATGACGGTGATCTTGCGCGTAGCGTGCAGGTCGCGAATGACGCACCACAGTTCCTCGCGGGTGAAGGCGTCAAGCGCGCCGAACGGCTCGTCCAGCATCAGCAATTGCGGCTCATGGATCAGCGCGCGGCACAATGACGTCCGCTGCTGCATACCGCCCGACAATTCCCATGGAAATTTATTGCCCTGGCCGGACAGACCGACCGAAGCCAGCAGCTTTTCCGCGCGTTCGCGGAATTCCGCCTTGCGCCGGCGCATTTCGCCGCGATAGGGCGGCACGATTTCGAGCGGCAGCAGCAGGTTGTCGACGGTTGAGCGCCACGGCAGCAAAGTCGGCGCCTGGAACGCCATGCCGGCGATTTTGACCGGCGCGTTGACTTGCGCGCCGGCCACCATCACCTTGCCCGCTCGCGGGAACTGCAGGCCGGTGGCGAGTTTCATCAAGGTCGATTTGCCGCAGCCGGACGGGCCGACCACGGCGGCGAATTCGCCCTGCTCGACAGCCACCGACAGGCCCTCGACCGCGAGCGTGTCGCTTGTGCCGTAGGCGTGGTCCACGCCCTCCAGCGCGACGAACGCGGACATGATGGCCGCCGCTATTCGAACTTGCGGGCGTCTGCCGCCGGCAGATAGGAAGCATCGAAAATGTCCGCCGGCTTCGGGGCAGCGTTCTTGAACTTGTAGGTCAGGCCGATCTGCTCGATCGCCTTGCTGAAACGGGCCTCGTCGATGCCGCCATAGCCATTGGCGTTGACCTCCGGCGTCACGATGTTGTCGCGGATCGCCATGGTCAGGCGTTCGAGCTCGGTCGGCTTCTTGGCGATGTCGTTGCGCTTGAGCACCGAGTCGACTGCGGTCGCCGGCGACTTCACCGTCTCCTTCAGGCCCTTGACGAAGGCGCGCAGGAATCCCTTCACCGCGTCGGGGTGTTCGGCGGCGAATTTCGGATTGACGATAATGGCGTTGCCGTAGAGGTTGACGCCGTAGTCGGCCATCAGCAGTACGACGATGTCGTCCACCGGCACGCCTTTGTCCTTGAGGTTGATGAAGGACGAGAACGAGAAACCGGTAATGGCATCGACCTGACCGGCGGCCAGCATCGGCTCGCGCACCGGGAAGCCGACGTTCTCGATCGTCACCTTGGAGGCGTCGATCTTGTTGGCTTCGACGAAGATCGGCCACTGCGCGTAGGCGCCGTCGGGCGCCGGCGCGCCGAGCTTCTTGCCCTCGAGGCTCTTGGGATCGCTGATGCCGCGGCTCTTGCGGCCGACGATCGAGAACGGCGGCTTGTTGTAGACCATGAACACCGCCTTGAGCGGCACGGTCGGATTGGCGTCGCGGAACTTGATCAGAGAATTGATGTCGCCGAAGCCCATGTCGTAGGTGCCGGAGGCGACCCGGTTGATCGGCTCAAGCGAGCCCGAGGCCGTGTCGACGGTGACGTTGACGCCTTCGGCCTTGTAGTAGCCCTTGTCGAGCGGCACCAAAAACGGCGCCGACGGACCCTCGAACTTGAAGTCGAGGCTGAATTTGATGTCGGTTTCCGCAGCGGCGGCGGTGAAACCGACGCCGGTCGTCAGCGTCGCAGCCAACATGAGACCTGCGAGAATTCCCGCCCGGCCGGCGTTGAGAGTGCGCATGGGCTCGATCCTTGTTTTGCCGCTTTTGCACCCGGCGATGCGAAGCGCGGACTTTGCTGATTGTTGGACTTTAACTAGCAAAGAACATGCCGCGTGAAAGGGCAAGATATGGCAGCCGTATTCGCTTGGTTGGCCTAATTCTCAGGTGTGCGGACTGGCCGGCGTCAAAGCGGAAGCGCGGCTGTATTCTTGATTTCTTCCATTACCGCGTAGGTGTGCGTTTCCCGGACACCGGGGAGCGACAAAAGGACGCCGCCCAGGAACTGGCGATAGGCGGTCATATCCGCGACGCGGATCTTGACCAGGTAGTCGAACCCACCGGCTACCATGTGGCACTCGAGGACTTCCGGCGCGCGCACCACCGCCTGTGCGAAGCGGTCAAAGATATCGGGCGTGGTTCGGTCGAGTTTGACCTCGATGAATACCAATAGGCCGCGCTCGAGTTTTTCGGGATTGAGGCGCGCCGAATAGCCGAGAATGTAGCCGTCGCGGGTGAGCCGCCGGACACGTTCGGTGGTGGCGGTCGGCGAAAGGCCGACGCGATCGGCGAGATCGACGATCGAGACGCGGCCATCCTGCTGAAGCTCGGCCAGCAAGCGCTTGTCGATTTTATCCGCTGACGTATCCACCGAAATCATGACAATTTTTAGTGATATAGACTACATTATTGCCAATATTGCAGATGGAGTCACCAAAATTATCACGCTATATAGTCATTCCTCAGAGGGAATCCATCACGATGACCGGCAATATCTCGCCGCTAAGGGCCGACTATGCGCCGGCCGACGAGGTTCTGGCGTCAGGTCTGCTTGCTTCCGCTGCACGCAGTGCCGACGCAGAAGTCCGCATCGATGTTCGCGCCACCCGCCTGATCGAGGCGATCCGTGCGAAGTCAGGCGGTCTCGGCGGCGTCGAGGATTTTTTGCACGCTTATGCTCTATCAACCAAGGAAGGTCTCGCCTTGATGGTGCTGGCCGAGGCGTTACTGCGCATTCCCGATGCTGGGACCGCCGACCGCTTGATCGAAGACAAGCTCAAGGGCGGCGATTGGTCGCATCATGACCGAAGGTCAGGAACCTTGCTGGTGTCGGCCTCGGCCTGGACGCTGGGCCTCACCGCGCGCGTCATCCAGCCGGGCGAAACGCCCGAGGGCATTCTCGAGCAACTGGCCAAGCGGCTGGGACTGCCGGCGGTGCGCGTCGCCACCCGGCAGGCGATGCGGCTGCTCGGCTCGCATTTTGTGCTCGGGCAGACCATCGGCGATGCGCTCGACCGCGCCGGCTCGCGCCGCGAATTCCTCTATTCATTCGACATGCTGGGCGAGGGCGCGCGCACAGCCGACGATGCCGCGCGCTATTTCAAATCCTACGCCGATGCCATTGCGGCGATCGGAAAAGCCGCCGGCAACGCGGCGCTGCCGAAGCGGCCGGGCATCTCGGTGAAACTGTCGGCGTTGCATCCACGCTATGAGCCGCTATCGCGCGAGCGCGTGCTCAAGGAGCTGCCGCCGCTCCTGCTTGAACTGGCGCGATTGGCGAAACACCATCAACTCAATTTCACCGTCGATGCCGAGGAGGCCGACCGGCTCGAATTGTCGCTCGACGTCATCGCCGCCGTGCTGCGCGATTCCTCGCTGGCCGGCTGGGACGGCTTTGGTCTGGCGGTGCAGGCCTATCAGAAGCGCGCCGGCCACGTCATCGACTGGATCGCGCAGGCGGCGGAGAAGCTTAATCGCCGCATGATGGTGCGCCTGGTCAAGGGAGCCTATTGGGACACCGAAATCAAGCGCGCGCAGGAACGCGGGCTGGCCGATTATCCGGTGTTCACCCGCAAGGCGATGACCGATCTTTGCTATCTCGATTGCGCGCGCAAACTGCTGGCCTTGCGCCCGCGCATTTATCCGCAATTCGCCACGCACAACGCGCTTACCATCGCCAGTGTGCTGGAAGATGCGGGCGACGGTGGCGGCCAAAACGCGGGCTTTGAATTTCAGCGTCTGCACGGCATGGGCGACGCGCTGTATCAGTCGCTGATCGCCGACGACCCGGCCTTGACGGTGCGGGTCTATGCGCCGGTCGGCGGTTATGCCGATTTGCTGGCCTATCTGGTGCGCCGCCTGCTGGAGAACGGCGCCAATTCATCCTTTGTTTCGGTGGCGGCCGATCCGAACGTGCCGGCCGCCGATATCATCAAGCGGCCGCAGGCGTGGATCGCCGATCCCGGACGCGCGCGCCATTCGCACATAACCTTGCCGGTCAATATGTTCGCGCCGGAGCGACGCAATTCTTCGGGCGTTGAATTCGGTGACAGCACCGCACTCGCCGCGTTGCAGGCAGACATCGCCGCGGCGCCGGCGAGCGTCGAGGCCGCGCCCTTGATC
>JAQSCR010000401.1 GCA_029945495.1 Pseudolabrys sp.
CGATCCGACCCAGAACCAGCAGGGCCTGCTGGTCGGCAATTTCCTGGCGGTGCTCGGCATCGCGCTGATCTTCGCGACCGACATGCATCATCTGGTGATCGCGGCGCTCAACGACAGCTATTACATTTTCGCGCCCGGCGAAGTGCCGATCGTCAGCGATATCGCGCAGCACATCACCCAGGTTGTCGCCGGGTCATTCAAGATCGGCATCCAGCTGTCGGCGCCGTTCCTGGTGTTCGGCCTGTTGTTCAATCTCGGCCTCGGCGTGCTGTCGCGGCTGATGCCGCAGATGCAGGTGTTCTTCATCGGCCTGCCGCTGTCGATTCTGCTCGGCCTGTTGCTGCTGTTGTTTGTGATCGGCGCCATGATGGGCACGTTCACCGGCTATGTCGAAGGCGTGCTCAACGATCTCGCGCCGGGGCGCTGACGGGAACCGTCCATGGCAGAAGAAGCCGACACAACCGACAAAACAGAAGACCCAACACAAAAGAAGTTGGACGACGCGCATTTGCGCGGCGACGTCGTCAAGAGTCAGGAAGTCAACAACTGGTTCATCATCGCCGGCGGCACTTTGGTGCTGATGTCGTTTGCCGGCAGTATGACCGACGGCCTGACCGCGACTTTGCGCGGGCTGATCGCCAATTCCTACAGGATCAGCATGGACGGTCCGGCGCTGCCGGGGCTGTTCCAGAAGCTCGGCCTCGAGATGCTCGCGGCGATGGCGATGCCGTTTCTGGTGCTGATGCTGGCCGCGCTCGCCGGCAACCTGCTTCAGCATAAACTGGTCTGGTCGGCCGAAGGCCTGATGCCGAAGTTTTCCAAAATCTCGCCGATGGCGGGATTCAAGCGGCTGTTCTCCAAACAGTCGCTGGCGAATTTCGCCAAGGGCATCGCCAAGCTGGTCATCCTCGGCGCCATCATGGTGTCGCTGATGTGGCCCGAGAAGGACCGCATGGAAGGGTTGGTGCGCACCGATGTGATGGCGCTGTTGCCGTTCACGCAGACACTCGCTTTGAAGCTGATGGGCGCGGTGGTGGCGCTGCTCGGCGTCGTCGCGGCCGCCGATTATTTCTTCCAGTACCGCACCTGGTTCGGCAGGCAGAAGATGTCGCTGCAGGAAATCAAAGAGGAGTTCAAGCAGAGCGAAGGCGACCCGACCATCAAGGGCAAGTTGCGCAACTTGCGCCAGCAGCGTTCGCGCAAGCGCATGATGGCGGCGGTGCCGAAGGCCTCGGTCATCATCACCAACCCGACCCACTACGCCATCGCCCTGCAATACGAGCGCGGCATGGAGGCGCCGATTTGCGTCGCCAAGGGCATGGACGCCATCGCCTTGAAGATCCGCGAGGTCGCCGGCAAACATGGCATTCCGATCGTCGAAAACCCGCCGCTGGCCCGCGCCCTGCACGCCACCGTCGATATCGACGAGGCGATCCCGGCCGAGCACTACAAGGCGGTGGCCGAGGTCATCAGCTATGTCATGAAACTACGTCGAAGTCGGCTATAGCCGACTTCGACCAATTAATATTGCCGATCTCGGGTAAACCCGAGATCGGGCGCGCGGTGCACAGGTAGCCGGTAAAACCGGCGATACCACGCAAAACGCGGGCAAAACCCGGATTGCCGGGGTCCGGCCCTTGCGCCGGTGGGGCGGCTTAAGGCACTGAAAGAGTCATGGCAGGCCACGATCTTGCAAACGACCCGGTCAAAGGTCCGGTGAAAGACCCGGCCACCCAGCGCGCCGCGTCGGAGAGCCGCGACGAGCCGGCGCTCGCCGTCGGGCGGCGGGCCTTCGACAAGAGCCAGAGCGCGCCGCGCTCGGGGTCGATCGGCATGGTTTTGCTGGTGGCGCTGCTTTTGGTCGCCGCCGCCGCCGGTCTCATCTATATCGGCCCGGATTACGCCGAGACCTACATTCTGGCGCTTTTGGCGGTGCTGGGCACCATCGGCGTGTTCGCGCTGTTCGCCATGGCTTCCGGCATCATGCGGATGGCCTCGAAGGACCAGGGCAATCCGCTGTTGAAGGCGGTGGTCGACAACGCCTTCGACGGCATCGTCGTCACCGACCAGGCGGGCCGCGTGTTCTACGCCAACGCCACCTATCTCGACCTGATCGGCGCCGGCGACGACAGCGACGTGCGGCCGATCGAGCGGGTGTTCATCGGCGACCCGGACGTGTCGGAATCGATCTACCGCCTGCTCAAGGCCGCGCGCGAGCAGCGCCGGTCGATGGAGGAGGTGCGCATCGCCAATGCGACCGGCGAGCCGGCGCGCTGGCTGCGCATGCGGGTGCGTCCTTTGGGCACCGGCAGGCACGATTCCAAGATGACGGTGTGGTCGATCGCCGACGTCACCCGCGAGCGCGAGCGCCAGGAGAATGTGTTCCAGGAACTGCAGCACGCCATCGATTATCTCGACCACGCACCGGCCGGCTTCTTCTCGGTCGATGGCAAGGGCGACATTGTCTATCTCAATGCCACCCTGGCGGAGTGGCTCGATCACGATCTGGCGCAGGTCGGCGCCGGCTCGCTCAAGCTCAGCGATATCGTCGCCGGCGAAGGCGCGGCGCTGTTGACCACGCTCAATGCCGCGCCCGGCGACGTGAAGACCGAAGTGCTCGATCTCGATCTGCGCACGCGCTCCGGCAAGCCGGTGCCGGTGCGGTTGTTTCATAAAGTGGCGTTCGGCGCCGACGGCGCGCCCGGAGTGTCGCGCACCTTGGTGCTCAATCGTGCAAGGGACGACGGCACCGATCCGCAGCGCGCCGCCGAAGTGCGCTTCATGCGCTTCTTCCAGAACACACCGATGGCGATCGCGACCGTCGATAAAGTCGGCGGCATCGCCCGCAGCAATGCGCGCTTCGCCTCGGCCTTCGAGGGCCTGCTGTCGGGTGGCCGTTCGATCCTCTCGGTGGTGGCCGAACGCGACCGGCCGGCGCTCGAGGCGGCGATCGCCAAGGCGGCGTCCGGGCAGGGCGACATCGCGCCGGTCGAAGCGGCGCTTGACGGCAAGGACGAGCGCTGGGCGAGTTTCTTCGTCTCGGCGGTCGAGGAAGAGGACCGCGACGGCGAGGCGGCGATCGTCTATGCGCTGGAGACCACGGCGCAACGCACGCTGGAGAACCGGTTCTATCAGCAGCAGAAGATGGAGTCGGTCGGCCAACTCGCCGGCGGCATCGCGCACGACTTCAACAACGTGCTGTCGGCCATCATGATGGCGACCGATTTCCTGCTGAATGCGCACAAGCCGACCGATCCGTCGTTCCAGGACATCATCCAGATCAAGCAGAACGCCAACCGCGCCGCGGCCTTGGTGCGGCAGTTGCTGGCCTTCTCGCGCAAGCAGACGTTGCGGCCGCAGGTGCTCGATCTCGGCGAGACGCTCAGCGATCTCGGCATGCTGCTCAAGCGGCTGATCGGCGAGAAGGTGACGCTCGACGTCGTGCATGGCCGCGACCTGTGGCCGGTCAAGGTCGACATTTCCCAGTTCGAGCAGGTGATCGTCAATCTCGCGGTCAATGCGCGCGACGCCATGCCGGACGGCGGCAGACTGACGGTGCGCACCGCCAATGTGACGGCGGCGGACTGCGCCAAGTTCGGCCACAAGGGCTTGCCGACGGCCGACTACGTGCTGGTCGAGGTCAGCGACACCGGCGGCGGCATTCCGCAGGACATTATTGAAAAGATTTTCGAGCCGTTCTTCTCGACCAAGGAAGTCGGCAAGGGCACGGGCTTAGGGCTGTCGACGGTCTACGGCATCGTCAAGCAGACCGGCGGCTTCGTCTATGCCGACAGCGAGCCCGGCCGCACCTCGTTCCGCATCTTCCTGCCGCGGCACATTCCCGGCGTCGAAGACCAGCCGGTGCCGGCGGCGGCCACGGTGGCGCTCGAGGGCGCCGCGGCCGCGGCCGCCAATCTCGCCAAGTCGGCGGCCAGCGATCTGACCGGGCACGGCGTCATTCTACTGGTCGAAGACGAAGAGGGTTTGCGGGCGCTCAATGCACGCGGCCTGAAGTCACGCGGCTACACCGTGCTGGAAGCGGGCAACGGCGTCGAAGCGCTCGAAGTGCTGGCCGAGCACGGTCATGTCGATCTGGTGGTGTCGGACGTGGTGATGCCGGAAATGGACGGGCCGACACTGCTCAAGGAATTGCGCGCGCGCGATCCGAGCGTGAAGATTATTTTTGTTTCCGGTTACGCCGAAGAGGCCTTCGCCAAAAATCTGCCGAGCCAGGAGCAATACGCTTTCCTCGCCAAGCCGTTTACGCTCAAGCAACTGGTGGCGATCGTCAAAGAGACGTTGGCCGTGACGGCGCAGTAGCGGGCGTTCAATAACAGGCCTGCGCCAGCCGCGCCTTTTCGAACACGACCATTCGCACGGTGCAAGGCAGCGCGCGCTTGCTGACCGCCGGTTGCGGTGGCGCCTGGAAAAAGCGGCGCTCCAGCATGGCGGCGGCCGGGCCAGTGTAAAGCGAAGTCACGTCGGGCGGTTGGTCGAACGGCTGCTGCCCGAAAGCTGTCAGTTTCGCCGAAGCCGGAACAGTTGCCGCCAGGGAAATCGCCGAAAAGCATATCGCCATCGCGATCGCGGTTTTCATCTGCATAGCTCCATCGCCCCGAACTGGCAGTAGAACGCGGGGCGTGGCGTCCGAGTTCCGTGGCGCGGCAATGACATTCGTGTGAAACGCAAGCGGTAAAGGCCGGCTGCGGCTTAGCGGCGCACCGCTTCCCAGCCCTTACAAAGTGCCCGCCGCGCACCTATTGTCTCCTTTGCTGTATTTGCCCGGGAGGATACCTAGACCATGATACGCCACCGCTGGCTGATCGCGCTTGCCGCGATCGCGACTGTGTTCATTTTCGTTGCCGCCGATCACGCGGATGCCCGCGCGGGTCGAGGCGGCTCCATGGGAAGCCGTGGCGGCAGCACGTTTTCCGCGCCGCGAGCGACCCCCACCGCGCCCTCGACCGCCGCGCCGATCCAGCGCTCGACGACGCAGCCGAATGCGGCGACGACCGGCGCAGCCGGCCAGGCAGCCCGTCCGGGCCTCCTGGGCGGCGGTCTGTTCGGCGGCGGCATGCTCGGCGGATTGGCTGCCGGGTTCATCGGCGCCGGCCTGTTCGGCATGCTGTTCGGTCACGGCATGTTTGGCGGCATGGGCGGCTTTGCCTCGATCCTCGGCCTGTTGCTGCAGATCGGCCTCGTGATCGTCGTCGCGCGGCTGGCCTTTGCCTGGTGGCAACGCCGCAATGCGCCGTCCTACGCGACGCAGGCGGCTTCGCCTGTGCCGGGCGCCGGACCGCAGGCTTTCGGCGGCTTGGGCTCGATGTTCGGCGGCAATGCTCCGGCGGCCCCCGCCGGCGAGCCGGTGACGCTCGACAAGGCCGACTACGACACGTTCGAGACGTTGCTCGCCGACGTTCAGGCCGCCTATTCGGCCGAGGACCTGTCGGCGCTGCGAGGCAAGGCGACGCCGGAGATGGTGTCGTACTTCGCCGAGGAACTGGCCGACAATGCCAGCCGCGGCGTCATCAACCGCGTCACCGACGTCAAGCTGCTGCAGGGCGATCTGGCGGAAGCCTGGCGCGAGAACGGTCACGATTACGCGACCGTCGCCATGCGCTTCGCGTTGACCGACACTACGGTGGAACGCGCCAGCGGCCGCACGGTCGAGGGCGGCAGCATGGGCGAGGTCACGGAACTGTGGACCTTCATGCGCACGCGCGGCGGCGGCTGGCTGCTCTCGGCCATTCAGCAGGCGTAGAAGTTCAAAGACGATTCGTTATGTGAGAAGGCGTCGCTCCCCAAAAAGGGGCGGCGCCTTTTTGCTATTCGAACGTCTTCACCGGCGTGGCATCGTAGCCTTCGGCGGGGAAGTCGGCGTCTATGTGCGGAACCAGGTCGACGCGCTCCTGCGGCGGCAGGCGCATTTCAAAATTGACGCCGATCTGGGTCGGCTGGCGCCAAACGACGCGGCACTGGCGCTGCGGCGCGCCGTTGCCCGAGAGAATCAAAGTGAAGCGGTCCGGAAGCTGCTCGGCGGTTTCGACATCGATGCGCGCTCCGGTGTCGGAGATGTCGGACAGGGTGCAGCCCTGCACCGCATCACCGTCAAGGACCAGCACGGCATGGTAGCGCATCGTGCGGCGGCGCGATCGGCGTTGATCTTTGCGCATGGGGGCTCGGCGTCCAGAAAGCGCGGCAGCGGAAAGCCGCGGGTTAAGTGTTTATTAATCCTGGCGGGCAGTGCGGTGCCCACCATAGCGGCAGCCGCGTTACCAATTGATAAAGTGGGATGGGCGCGTTTTGATTACCGCCCGGTTCCGCCGCCCGCACGGCGGAAAATGACAATTTGTCAGGCCGCCCTAGGGCTTGAGGGCTTCGGCCCGGCCCGGGCCGGCGTTGACCTAAAGCCGAAATCCGTTTATGTCGCCGGCCGCAACCTGGTTTTCGGCCTCACCTTGCTCGCTCGCCTCCCGGTCTTGGGCTGCGCTCCAAGTGAACCTCCAAAACGCGGATGTTGCCGCCTGTGCGATGAGCGCGCCGGCGTTCAACGTGAAAGGAACTACGATGCCCGTCGGAACTGTGAAGTTCTTCAATACCCAAAAAGGTTTCGGTTTCATCCAGCCGGACGATGGCTCCAAGGATGTGTTCGTACACATCAGCGCGGTAGAGAAGGCCGGCATGCGTTCTTTGGCCGAAGGCCAGAAGATCAGCTTCGAGATCGTCACCGAGCGCGGCAAGCAGGCGGCGGGCAATCTGCAGTCGGCGTGAGCCAGTGCGCAGTCGATTGATATTAACGAAAGCCCGGCGGCAACGCCGGGCTTTTTTGTTGGCGGCGGCGCGGGGGCGGCCGCCTGCGACAAGGTGCGCCGGCACCGTGCGGAATAGGACGCGCGCGCCGGGGTTCAGCCTTCGTGATGGCGCGGCGATAACGCCGCGGCCCGCCGGGAGGTACCCTATGAATACTCGAAGCCTGAGCCTGTCCCTGACCGCGATCCTGTTGTGCTGCGGTGCGTTCGCGCCGCCGGTTGCTGCGCAGCAAGCCAACATGACCTTCTTCATCACCAGCGAAGGGCTGGGCAAGGGCGCCGACCTCGGCGGCCTCGCCGGCGCCGACGCGCATTGTCAAAAGCTCGCCGGCGCAGCCGCGGCAGGCAAGACCTGGCGGGCTTATCTCTCCACCCAGGGCGCGGGCGCGGTGAATGCGCGCGACCGCATCGGCAAGGGTCCCTGGGTCAACGCCAAGGGCGTGACCATCGCCAAGGACGTCGCCGAACTGCATGGCAGCAACAATCTGACCAAGCAGACCGCGCTGTCGGAAAAAGGCGACATGATCAACGGTCGCGGCGACACGCCGAACCGGCATGACATCCTGACCGGGTCGCAAGCCGACGGCACGGCGTTTCCGCCCGACAAGGACATGACCTGCAAGAACTGGACGAGCAGTACGGACGGCACCGCCATGCTCGGCCATTCCGACCGCACCGGGCTCGACGAGTCGGCGCCCGCCAAGTCATGGAACACGTCGCATCCGACGCGTGGCGGCTGCACCCAGGACAATCTGAAAAGTACCGGCGGCGCCGGCCTGCTGTACTGCTTCGCCGCGAACTAGATAGCGCGGCATCGGCGACTAAAAAAGCAGCAGCCCGACGGAGCAAGCCAGTTCCGCCGGGCTTTATCGTTCATAAATTCGGCGCGGCCTTTGTCACAATACGGACCGCTGGATTCTTTGACCGTTCGGCCGCTATAAACGCTCTGACCCGTGCGGCCCGGCCTCGACTTCCCAAACTGCCGCGTGGTCAGATAGCGACCACGATGCGCGAATTCGACAATGTCCTGCTGCTGGCCGGCGACGCCGTGCTCTATTTCGGCGCGCTTGCCGCGCTGCTGCGCGCGCGCAGCCGGATCGGGCTCGGCGCGTTTTTCTGCGCGCTCGGCGTCATGCATGTCCTCGAGACCTATCTCGCCAGCATTCTCTATGTCGCGCTGCCGCTCGGCATCGTTACCTCGCCGGGCTCGACGGTGCTGTTCACCGGCAAGCTGATGCTGCTGTTGCTGCTGTATATCCGCGAGGACGCGGTGGTGGTGCGCCAGCCGATCTACGGCCTGCTGCTGGGTAATGTGCTGCTGTTCGCGCTGGCCTTCGTCATGCGCCACCACGCGGCGATCCCGCTCGGCGCCGACCGCGCCGCCGATTTCGGTTTTCTCAACGAGATGGGCGGCTTGATGGTGTGGGGCACGGCGGTGCTGTTCCTCGACTGCATCGTCATCATCCTGCTGTACGAACGCTCGCGCGCCTGGTTCGGCGATCAGCTTTTCCCGCGGCTGATGGTGAGCGCCGCGCTGGTGCTGACCTTCGACCAGGTGGCGTTCTTCATCGGCTTGCGCATGTTGACCGGGGCCGGCCTGCCGGTGCTGATCGGCGGCTGGGTCGCCAAGATGGGCGCGGTCGCGCTCTACAGCGTGATGGCCACCGTCTATCTGAAATACGTCGAGCGTCCGCTGGGCCGCCGCGCCGTGCCGCGCCTGTCCGACGTGTTTCACACCTTGACCTATCGCGAACGCTACGAGGATCTGCTGGCGCGCACCGGCTGCGATGCGCTGACCGGTGCGCTCGACCGCCATTCGCTCGAATCCTACGGCCGCCGCGCGGTCGAAAATGCCGCGGCCGCCGGCCGGCCGCTGGCGCTGCTGCTGATCGACGTCGACCACTTCAAGGCGTTCAACGACCGCTTCGGCCACGCCGCCGGCGATGTCATGCTCAAGCGCATCACCGTCGAGATCATGACGGCGGCGCGCGTTTCCGACTTCACCTATCGTTTCGGCGGCGAGGAATTCGTCGTCATCGCCGACGGCATTGCCGGCGACGACGCCATCGCGCTGGGCGAACGGATTCGCTACGCCGTCGCCGACCTGCCAGGCAGCGATCCTGCGGGCAGAGTGACCGCCAGCATCGGCGTCGCATCTTGCGCCAACGACGCCTCCGGCTACGACCGGCTGTTCGAAATCGCCGACAAGCGGCTCTACGAGGCCAAGGCTCTTGGCCGCAACCGGGTGGTCGGCGCGCGGCCGCCGACCGGTGAAAACCCGGTGCGGCTGGTCAAAAGCTGAGCGTCGGCCTCGCTACTCCCCGTTACCGAGGCCGAGCGCCTCCACCATCACGCGGAACACTTCGGTGTTGTCCATCGAGCCATGCACGCGATCGCTGCCGGGGCCGGTGGCGGTGAGGATGACGTCCTCGCCGGAATGCACGCTGGCATTCATCATCGCCGGCAGATTGCCGAAGCGCAGCATGGCGCCGGGCACGTCCTTATAGCGCTCGTTGGCGACATAGGTGTTCTTGTCCTTGCCTTCGACCGCCGGCAGGTTCGGGTTGTCGAGCTTGGGCCGGAAGGTTTCGTAATAGTCGGGCGCGGCGGCCGAGAAGATGGCAATGCGGCGGCTGACATCGACGCGGTTCGGGTAACCGTCGGCGTCGGGCGCCGGATAATTCGGGAAGCCGGCTTTCTCATAGGTGCCGACGCGCTCGCGCATCGGCGTATTCGGCGTCGTGGTCATGTCGTCATTGATGGTGCCGATCAGGCTGTTGGGATGGTTGTGGTCGGCGACCACCAGGATGAGGGTGTCGTCGCCACGCGCCCTGGCCCATTCCTTGGTCTGGCGCACGACATTGTCGAGCATGATGGTGTCGTAGACGGCGCGGTCGAAGTCGAGCGCATGCGCATATTTGTCGATCAAGCCGGACTCGACCATCAGGAAGAAGCCGTTCGGATTTTTCGACAGCAGCGCCAGCGACGCTTTGACCTGGTCGGTCAGGTCCGGCTGGTCGGGAAATTTCTTGACCGTGCCGCCTTTGAGGAATTTGCGGTCGAGCACGCCGTCCATATTGCCGAGCGCGAACAGGCCGAGCAGTTTGCCGGTCGAGGCATCGCTGCCTGCGGCGTTCAGCTCAGTGGCGTTAGAGACGTAACGATAGCCGGCGTCCCTGAACATGCCGAGGTAATCGGTCTCGTCCTTGCGCTTGGAGCCGGAGGCTGTGCCGGGCAGGAAGTTGGCCAGGCCGCCGCCCATCAGCACATCGGGCTTCACCGCGAAGAACTGCTCGACGATCTGGTCAAAGGTCGCGCGGCGGCGGGTGTGGGTCGCCATCGCCGCCGGGGTTGCGTCCTCGGCTTCGGTATTGGTGACGATGCCGAGCGCCATATCGCGGCGCTTGACCAGTTCGCCGATGGTCTCGACCCTCGGGTCGTCGAACGGGTTGGCGGTGCGGTCGGCATAGACGCCCATGGCGTTGACCGCGGTCTTGTGGCCGGTGGCGAAGGCGCTGGCGGCATTGGCCGAGTCGGTGATGATCGAATCGCTGCCGGCGGTGGCGACTAGCGCCATGTGGGGCATGTCGTCGATGGCCAGCTTGCCGAGGCTCTTGCCCTGGGCAATGCCCTTGGACAGCAGGCGGGCGCCGATGCGGTGCGCCGGCGACATGCCGTCGCCGATGAACAGGATGACGTTCCTGGCCTTGCGCGGGCCGGTGGCATAAACGTTCCAGGTGACCGAGGCGGAGCCGGCCTGCACCTTATAGGTGCCTGGCGTGAGGCTGATATCGCGCAGGATCAGCGCCGACTGGTCCTTGCCGTCCTCGCGCTCGACGAATTGACCGGCGTGGCCGAGAGCCTTGGCATAGGGTTCGCCGTTGATGGTGACCGCCACCGTATCGGCCTTTTGCAGTCCGGGAAATTCGACTTTGAAGTCGAAGCGAGAAGCGGCCAGAATGTCGGCGCGGTCATAGGGGTATATGGTCTGCGCAGCCGCCGGCGACAGCATGAACAAAGCGGCGAAGGGCAGGGTGACGATGGCGCGCATGGCGGGCTCCGGTGAGATGCTGGGACGTCGAGCTTAGGCGCGGAATATGACACTGATTTTGCGGGCTGCGCATTCCACGAAGAAGAGGCAAAAGCAATGCGTTATCAACTGTTCTACTGGCCGGGCATCCAGGGCCGCGGCGAATTCGTCCGGCTGGCGCTGGAAGACGCCGGCGCCGCTTACGACGATGTCGCGCGCGGCAAGGGTGGCATGGATAAGATGTTGGCGATGATGCGCGGGGCGGGCGAGAAGAAGCCGCCGTTTGCGCCGCCATTTCTCAAAGCCGGCAAACTGACGATCGCGCAGGTGGCGAACATTCTGTTCTATCTCGGGCCGCGGCTGAACCTCGCGCCGAAGGATGAGGGCCAAAGGTTATGGCTCAATGCGCTGCAACTGACGGTGACCGATTTCGTCAAGGAAATTCACGACACCCATCATCCTGTGGCGGCCGGCCTTTATTACGAAGACCAGAAGCCGGAAGCGAAACGCTACGCCGAGGGCTTTCTCGGCGAGCGCGTGCCGAAATATCTCGGCTATTTCGAGCAGGTGATCGACGAGAGCGGCGGGCCCTATCTGCTGGGGCGCAAGATCAGCTATACCGACCTGTCGCTTTTCCAACTGGTCGAAGGGCTGCGCTACGCCTTTCCCAAGGGCATGAAGCGTATCGAGCGCAGGATTCCCGAGGTCGTCGCGGTGCGCGACCGGGTCGCCCAGCGTCCGGGCATCAGGGCTTATCTGAACTCCGAGCGCCGCATTGCCTTTAACGAGGACGGCATTTTCCGGCGCTATCCGGAGTTGGATAGGTAATGCGCTTTATTTTGCGCATGATCTTGTCCGAAAACCGGTTCCCACTTTTCGGGATCATGCGCTAACCGTGCGCCGGCAGCGGCTTGCCGCCGGCGATCACCGGCTTGGCCGAGATCAGCGTGAAGGCGATTACGCAGGGCACCGCGCCGTTGTTGATCCAGTCGTGCAGCGTGCCGCGCTGCACCAGGACGTCGCCGGCCTTCAGGTGCACGGTGCCGATGTCCAGCACCATGTCGATCTCGCCGGACATCACCACCGCATAGTCGATGGAGTCGGTGCGGTGATTGCGCGGCGCGACACCGGGCGCGAAGCTGACGATGCGGAACACGGCGCCGTTGTCGATGGTCGTGCCGATCTTCCTGGTCGAGGGATCCTCGAAGCCGTCATTGTTGGCCGGAAAGCCTTCGCTCGACCAGATGACGCTGAACTCGGCGCCGGCGCGGTGCGAGAAGGTGTTGGTGACCTGCTCGTCGATCATCACCTTGGCGCGGCCCTGATCGTCGTGCCCGGTGACGACGCGGCGGATGTTGATGGTCATCGGTTTATCCTCTTTCCGTTTATTCTTACGCGTTACGCGGGCTTCTTGCCGCTCTCGCGCCACAGCAGCATCAGCCCGGAGCCGACCACGATGCCGGAACCGGCGAGCAAGGCAAGCGTCGGGATGTCGCCCCAGAACACGTAGCCAAGCGCGATCGCCCAGACCAGCGAGAAATAATAGAACGGCCCGACCGCCGACGGCGGTGCCATCGACAGAGCCCGCGTCCACCAATATTGCCCGAAGCCGTTGAACACGCCGATGGCGATCATGGCGACGGTGTCGGTCGCGTTAGGCCAAGCGAAGCCGAAGAACGGCGTCGCCAGCGCGAAGAACAGGGTCATGAAACCCATCTGATAGATGGTCAGCGTTTCCGCCGATTCGGTCTGGCTCATGCCGCGCACCGCCGCGGTGACGCTGCCGTACAGCACGGCATTGGCGACCGCGAACAGCGCGCCGACGGTGAAGCTGTCGGCGCCGGGCGACACCACCAGCAGTACGCCGCAGAAGCCGACCATCAGCGCCACGCCGCGCGCCAGGCCGATGCTCTCGCGCAGCCAGAAGGCGGCGAACAAAGTGGCGAACAGCGGCGCGGAGAAATTGATCGCCATCGCGCCGGCGATCGGCATCAGGCTGAGCGCGATCAGGATGCAGCTCTGCGCCACCGTCTGCGTCACGCTGCGGCCGAAATGCTGGCCGAGATGACGGGTGCGAAAGACCATCAGGCCGTTGCGCGGCATGATCAGCAGCGCGCAGACGATCAACGATACCAGCGAGCGGAACAGCAGCACTTCGCTGAACGGATAAGTGTCGACCTGCCATTTCGACAAAGCAGTCGAGCCGGCGAACATCACCGTGGCGCCCAGCATGAATAGGATGCCGCGCGGCACCTTGTCGGCGCGCAGGCGGGGGGCAGGGTGGTCGAGGCTGTCGGCGGTCACCGGGGGGAAACCTTTGCGGACCAAGAAGGGCCGCTTGCCTAACACAGGACGGCCGCCGCTTGCAGCGCCAAAAGCGAATGGCCGCTGTGCCCGCTCGTTTCCCTAGCGCTTGCGCTTCTTTGACGTTTTCGACTTCTTGGGCTTCCTGGTTTTCACCATGTCGGCGCAGCCGGGGCACAGGCAGCCGGCCTTGCCGAAATACAATTCCATGTGCTCCTCGCCATAATCGAGCGTGATCTCTTCGCCGGCCTCGATCGGCTTGATGGCGCGATACATCAGGCGGCCGCGGTTCGACTCGGCCTCGGCGTTGGGATCGCAGGAGTGGTTGACGTAGCGCGCCAGATTGGTCCGGGTCGAGCCGTCGATGGTCCAGCGGCTGTCGATCTCGAACAGGTATTTGTTGGCGCGGCGGCGGTCGATTTCCTGCGCCAGCCGGGTCGGGATGCGCGGTCCGGTATATTCGATGATCAGCTTGCGCTCGGGGATGTCCTGCGCCGCGAACAGGCCTAAGCCGGTCTGCGCCCGGCCGACGCGGCACAGTTGCGGCAAAGATTTCGCCTTGGCCTTTGTTGCGGCCTTCTTGCCCGACGCCGATGCCATAGGGGCTAGCGCTTGCTGCCGCGCTTGGCGGTCTTCTTGCGTGCGGACTTGGCGGTCTTCTTCTTGGCGGTCTTCTTGACCTTGCCCTTCGCCGCGGCGTTAGCCAGCCGCTTGGCTCGACGCAGGCGCTTGAGCCGCAGCTCGGCCGCGTGCTTCTTGCGCCGCTTGCGGCAGCGCGAGCACAGGCAGTTGGCCAGGCCGATGACGTTCTTGAGGTAGTCGCGGCCGTAATCGTAAGTCAGCTCTTCGCCCGGCTTGATGTTGCGCAAAGTGCGGATGAAGACGCGGCGGTCCCTGATGAAGGTGTCGCAATTCGGATTGCAGGAGTGATTGAAATAGCGCGCGATGTTGCCATGCCTGGCGCCATCGATGGTGATCTTGCTGTTGACCTCGTAGAGATAGCGATTGCCGCTCTTTTCGGCCTTGAGCGCGGCGTCGATACCGAGCCGGCGGCCCCTGTATTCGGCGATGCGCGAGCGCTTCTTGATCGGTCTCGTGGCGAACAGGCCCAAGCCCGTGAGCGAGCGGCCGAGGCGGTAAGGTCGTGGGGACATCGTATACTTTAAGGTTCCAGAAGATTGCGGCTGCGCCGAGATTGCAGATGACGCTCGCTTCGTCAATGGTTTGCAGGCATTTCGGGCCGCTTTGCTTTAAGCCCCTGTGGAGTGGGGCCGCTCGCGACGATAGAGTGGCGGCTCGATCGCCAAGGATGCGTCCGTAAAGGATGAAACGATGACCGAAGCCCGCTGGCCCGAACTGCCCCTTATCGGCTGGGCCCCTACCGCCGCGACCTTGCATCTATGGACGCAGGTGATCGGCAAGATCAGGCTTTCCCGCACGCCCTGGCTGAACCATTCCTGGCACGTGACGCTTTATGTATCAGCGCGGGGACTGACCACCGGGCCGATCCCCGACGGCGACCGGAGCTTCCAGATCGACTTCGACTTCATCGATCATGTGCTGGCGATCCGCACCAGCGACGGGCAAGAGCGGCGGCTGGTGCTGACCTCCGCCGATAGCCGAGGCATGACGGTGGCGCGGTTCTATGGCGAGACCTTTGCCGCGCTGCGCGAGCTCGGCATCGACGTGACGATCAACACCATGCCGTGCGAACTGCCGGAATGCATCGCCTTCGAGAAGGACGTCATCCACCGGACCTACGACGCCGAGGCGGTGGGGCGCTTTTTCCGCGTGCTGGTGTCGGTCAACGACGTGCTGAGCCGCTTCCGTACCGGCTTTATCGGCAAGACGAGCCCGGTGCATTTCTTCTGGGGCTCGTTCGATCTGGCGGTGACGCGCTTTTCCGGGCGAACCGCGCCGCGCCATCCCGGCGGCATTCCGCATCTGCCCAATAGCGTGGCGCAAGAAGCCTATTCGCATGAAGTGTCCAGCGCCGGCTTCTGGCCGGGCTCGCCCGGGCCGGTCAACTTTCCGGCGTTTTATTCCTACGCCTATCCGGCGCCGCCTGGCTTTGCCGAGGCTAAGGTGAAGCCCGACAAGGCGTTCTATTCGAAGATCCTCGGCGAATTCATCCTGCCTTATGATGCGGTGCGGCTGGCGGATGATCCCGACGCGGCGCTGATGGAATTTTTGCAGAGCACCTACGACGCGGCGGCGGATCTGGCGAAGTGGGACCGCAAGGCTTTGGAATGCGCGGTCGGCGAGACCGGCAAGGCGCGGGCGGTGTGATCCCTTAAACGACGGCCCGGCGGAGCTTTCGCTCAACCGGGCCGCTTGTTGCTTGAAACCTTAAACGTCAGTGCGACATCGACTGCGCCGATTTCACCGGGTCGTAATCCTTGAACACGTCCGGATTGTCCGGGCCGCTGACTTCGAGCACGCCGGCCAGGCCCCGCTCCACGCGGGAGAGGGCATGGTCGACCAGCATGAACTTGCCGGGGACCTCGAGCTTGAAGTCGACGACGGTGGCGCCGCCCGGCGGCACGGTGACGGTCTGCACGTCGCGCACCGGCTGCGAGGAGAGCGAGCCCATGCTGTAGACGTGGTCGAACATCTCGCCGATGACGTGGAAGGACGAGGTGTAGTTCGGGCCGCCGACACCGAAGAAGATGCGCACGGTTTCGCCGACCTTGGCCTTCATCGGCGCTTTGGCCAGCGCCATCGACGCGCCGTTGAACACAAAATATTCCGGGCGTTCGCCAAGCAACTTGTCGTAGCTTTCGGTGAGCTCGCCTTTAGCGCCGAGCTTCTGTTCGGTATAGATCTCGCCCTGCATCACGTAGAACTCGCGATCGACTTTCGGCATGCCGCCTTCCGGTTCGACCAGGATCATGCCGTACATGCCGTTCGAGATGTGCTGCGCCGCCATCGGCACCGCGCAGTGATAGACGTAAAGACCCGGCTTGATCGCGGTGAATTCGAAGCCGCGCGATTCGCCGGGCGCAGCATCCGTCGCCTTGGCGCCGCCGCCCGGACCGGTGACGGCGTGGAAATCGACATTGTGCATCATCACGCTGTCGTCGTTGTTCTTCAGGTGCACCTCGACGGTGTCGCCGGCGCGCACGCGGATGAAGGGGCCGGGCACTTTCTGATTGAAGGTCCAGTAGCGATAGGTGGCGCCGTCGGCCAGATTGCCGGTGACCTCGACGGTTTCGAGATCGACCTTGAGGCGCTGCGGCGCGCGCTTGCCGATCGGCGGCGGAATGTCGGTGGGGTCGCGCACGATCGAGATCGGGTTGTCCGTCTTGACGATCTT
The DNA here is from genome assembly GCA_029945495.1 of Pseudolabrys sp. Taxonomy (GTDB): domain Bacteria; phylum Pseudomonadota; class Alphaproteobacteria; order Rhizobiales; family Xanthobacteraceae; genus Pseudolabrys. The sequence continues at coordinate 16,460 of JAQSCR010000401.1, forward strand.
GCCGACGTTATGCGCGTGCTTGACCGGGCCGTTGGCCGGCACGGAATGATAAGTCTGCGGCGCGGCCGGCTGCTCAAGCAAAGCGGCGTTCGCCGTGTAGGCATAGGTCGAGGCGGGAAGGTTGCTGAGACCGACGGCGAGGCCGAGGGCGACCAGGACGGCGCCGCCGCCGAGCATGACACGGTCGTTTCTGTCTTTCGGGAGGTGCATGATCTTCATTCCTTGCGTCTTCACATCGTCGCGGCGCGGAAGTCCGTCGCGGTGGTGTCTGTGTAGGCGTCGTGCCGGCGAGACGATTGATGCAGCGCAAGATTGGAGGCGTTCCAGCTAAGGTTATGTCCTTAGGATTTATACGTAATTCGTTCCCGTATGCGTGGCGCGCATGGGAGCGAGCGTGCTTTGCCCGGCGCCTGCAACCGCACAATTGAGCAGTGACAGTGGCGGGCTTGACGATGCGCAAGCTTCCGCGGTTCGTCCGGCAAGTTCCCTGTTGTCATTCGTTATGTTCGCGCCGGCTGCTCCAGAATCGCGAATGCTGTGGTGCGCGCATGAGTCATCGCCCGTGTTGTTTGTCGAGGCGCCGGGGTCGCCTGTCTTTTTCCTAAGCCCTCATAAAATTGAGGGTGTGGCGCGCATCGGTCTCGGGTTTACCCGAGATCGACATTTTAATGTGCAAGTCGGGTAGACCCGACTTGCGTCAGCGCTACCTTTTAGTCTTTGCACCCTGTTGCCAGAGTGCCGCGCCTCTCGGCGCGCCACCAGCGGCGTCTTCCGGCAGCCGGGCCGCGCTTCTGGCGGCTGTTGGCCTTCGCGAAGGACCCTCAAGCCTCGCCCCCTTGCGGAGCAGCGGGCCATTGAGCATCGGGCAAAGCCAAGGGCTTCGCACCATCAGCGAGCTCCTCGCAGCAGGTCCTATTGCCTGCGGGCGGGGACCGGCACCGCCCGGGCGCGAAGGATAAGTTGTCCTCCGCCCGCGGGCGCCGCGCCTTGCTCCATCATCGAAACGTCTCGCGACGACGCCCTCAATGAGCAAAGCGAGGGAATATAAGCATAGGAGAAAAGGCCGGTCAAGAGCGATCTTTGAGGGCCGGGCGCCGCGTGTTATATCTGCGGGCATGAGCAACAGCCGCACCGTTGCCGTCGTGTTGGAGCCTGAAGAAGAAGGCGGGTTCACCGTGCGCGTTCCGGCATTCCCGGAAATCGTCACTTATGGCACCGACGAGCGCGAGGCGCTGGCGATGGCGCAGGATGCCATTCGCCTGGTGATCGAAGACAGCGTTGCGCGCGGCGAGGCGTTGCCATGACCAAAGAGCAGATCAAAGCGGTTTTTGATCGGGTGCAAAACTGGCCGCTCGAACGGCAAGAAGATGCCGCGAAAATTCTGACGGAAATGGAAGCGCAGAACGCAAGCCCGTACCACCTGAGCGATAAGCAGGTCGAGGAAGTGCGCCGCCGCCTTGCCGACCCCGACCGCAAGCTGGTGTCGCACGACGAGGCGCGCGCCCGTATCAAGCGGCTCGGTGCGTGAAGCTCGTTTTCGACGAGAAAGCGCTCGTCGATCTCGAAGGCATTTACAATTGGATCGCCAGGGATAATCCGACGGCCGCCAAGGCTGTGGTCGAGCGGCTATTCGCCAGCGCCGAACATCTCGCGACATTTCCGCAGATGGGGCATGTTGGCCGCGACGCGAGAACCTTTGAATGGGTTGTTCCGCGTTCGCCTTATATCGTCATTTATGAAATTCATGCCGGGCGCGACGCGGTGGTCGTCGCCGCCGTGATGCACGGGGCGAGGGAGCGGGAAGCGTAGGGCGTTATGCCATTTGGCGTCATGGCCGGACATAGCCGTTCGAAGAACGGCGTCGCTTCGCTTAGCCTATGTCCCGGCAATCCATGAGTGGGTGCGTCGCGGTCAGGCTTGCGTAAGACTTCCATCGATGCCGCTAAGTCATGGATGCCCGGGTCAAGCCCGGGCATGACGGACTGTGTGGCGCGTTGTATGCCAAGCTCACTACGGCCGGGAGATGTTGTGCGGGTCTCGTAGCCCGCATGGAGCGCGTGCGCAATGCGGGGCAGGTGCCGACAAGAATCCCGGATTTCGCTGCGCTCCATGCGGGCTACGGCTGCTTTTCGCTGCGTGGGATGGGTTGAGCGCGGCGAAACCCATCATGCGGTGTGCCTGTTACGATGGGTTTCACTTCGTTCAACCTATCCTACGGGCTAGGACGGCGGCAAACCGCAAGCTAGAGTGACGGCATGAATGACCACGAGCGGCACCAAGACGATTTTTCCAGCAAATTCCGGTCCTTCGGGTGGGTCCTGATCTTCGCCATCGCGCTTCTGGGCGTCGCGCTCCTGCTCAAGCACAATGATGTGTTCTGACGTGTAAGAGCGGCCCTTGCGGGCGTATACATATAGTCGTATATTAGTATGGATGAGGCGATCAAACCCGTCATCTGAATCGGCTCCGCCTTGCGCGATTTGCGCAGCCTGCCGGCGCAGGTGCGCCGCGACATCGGCCAGGCGCTCTACACGGCGCAGAAGGGCGAGACCGATCCGGCGGCCAAGCCGCTGAAAGGTTTCGGCGGCGCGCGGGTGATGGAGATTGTCGAGAATGACCGCAGCGGGACTTATCGCGCGGTCTATACGGTGCAGTTCGGCGACGCGATCTATGTGTTGCATGTGTTTCAGAAGAAATCCAAACGCGGCATCGCCACGCCGAAGCAGGACATCGATCTGATCCGCCGCCGGCTCGCCGAGGCCGAGCGCGACTTTAACGAAAGGCAGAAGTGAGATGGCCAAGAAAGCTGTGAAGGGCAAAGCCGGCAGCGGCAATGTGTTCGCCGATCTCGGCCTGCCCAATCCCGAGCAGGAGTTGCTGAAGGCGCAACTGACGTTGCAAATCTACAGAATCGTCACCGCGCGCAAGCTGACGCAGGCGCAAGCGGGCCAAGTGCTCGGCATCAAGCAGCCGCATGTCTCGGCGCTGCTGCGCAACCGCGGAGGTCAATTCTCGGTCGGGCGCTTGATGGAGTTTTTGACCGCGCTCGGGCATGACGTGACGGTCACGGTGAAGCCAGCGCGGAAGCGAGTGGGGGAGATGGAGGTGGTGGCGGGGTGACCGTCATGGCCGGGCTTGTCCCGGCCATCCACGACTTGGCTACATAATATGTAAGACGTGGATGCCCGGCACAAGGCCGGGCATGACGAAGGAGGGAAACGTAGGACGCGTGAGCGCAAGCGTAACACGCCGGCTGGATGAAATGGCGGATTACGCTGCGCGAATCCGCTCTACAGGCTGTTAGGCGGATTTTGGAGCATCGCGAAGCATGACCGCACGCTCGATCTCTCGGTCTGCTTTCCTGCGGATGTTGGCTCTATAGTTCTTCAACTGATTAAGTATCGGCGTCCCCTTAGGTCCAAAAATTTTAGCTGAACGCCGCGCATAGGTCCAAAATGTCCAAGTCCTGTATTCCGAACTCAGTTCCCCAAAATCTATGACCCTGCCAAATCGTTCAATTAGTCGGTCGTAGTCAAAAGCAGATTGAATTTGAAGCGTATCTTTATTTGGATATCGGCGCGCCAATGAATTTGCAGAATACCGAGCCGCGCGAGTGATCTTTCGATAAAGATTCGAAAGGGTACTGTCTCGAATGTAGACGTGCTGGCCATTATAACGGAATCCAAGATATTCTAGGCCGTTTCGTCCCTGAATTCCGTGGACCAATTCAAAATCTTGGCCTTCGAGACCTTTTTTAAAAGCGAATACAGATGATTTTTCTTCTTTAATCAGGAGTTTCGAACCAAATTTTCCAAGGATAGGCCGGGCTTGTCTACGGAAACAGGGGCAGTCCAGTTCGCTTAAGTCGGTGTCATCCAAACCGGGTGCAGGCCAAGGGATAAAATGGATGAGTGACGACGCGGTGAGGGTCGGTTGCGAGTGCTATGGCGTCTTTCGCTGAAATCCAAGAATCGAAATGTGGATAGCGCTTTAGACCGCTAGCATCCAACGACCATTCATCCATCCCCGCCCCCGAAGCGAGAGGGGGTGAAGGCTACCGACTGCGTTCCGGTTATCGCCTCCACCCCACACCGTTTGCTACGAGCCGTCCAAAAACAAGCTCTACGTCCGCAGAATATTCGACAAATCAGCGTATACTGTTGTCCAAGCGCGATGCGCCTGGGCGGCGTATGCCGACCACGAGCAGATGGAGATCGCAATGACCTACACCTACATCGAGGCCAACTTCGGCCTTGACAGTTTCAACTGTTGCTCTGATTCCCCCAACAAAAAGGTCTTCGTAATCAGATATCGCCTTCCAGAATTTGGAAGCCGCAGATTTTAAATGGGGGACGATTGTGGCGGCACAAGAGCACACGTCGAATTTTTCTTGATTAAGGGATGACTTTTCCACAATGGTCGATAAACCACCGCAGCGTAGCGCAAATTAGGTATTCCCCATGAACGCCCCAGTCCCGCCCCCCGCCGCCAGCCAGCCCTTGCCCCCCTACAACCACACGCCCTTGTTCCCGCTGGGCAAGGACGAGACCCAATACCGCAAGATCACCTCCGAGGGCGTCCGCACCGAGACCGTGCTGGGCAAGGAAGTGGTCGTGGTCAGCCACGAGGCCTTGCGGGCTTTGGCGGAAGCCGCGTTCACCGACATCAATCATCTGCTGCGGCCGGCGCATTTGAAGCAGCTCGCTAAGATCCTCGACGACCCGGAGGCCTCGGCCAACGACAAGTTCGTCGCCTACGACTTTTTGAAGAACGCCAACATCGCCGCCGGCGGCGTGCTGCCGATGTGCCAGGACACAGGCACCGCGATCATCATGGGCAAAAAAGGCCGCATGATTTTCAGCGACGGTTCGGACGAGGGCGCCTTGGCCGAGGGCGCGCGCGACGCGTACCTCAAGCGCAACCTGCGCTATTCGCAGCTGGCGCCGATCTCGATGTTCGAGGAGAAGAACACCAAGAACAACATGCCGGCGCAGGTCGAGATCTATGCCGAGGGCGAGGACGCCTACAAGTTTCTGTTCATCGCCAAAGGCGGCGGCTCGGCCAACAAGGCCTTCCTGTTCCAGGCGACGCCGTCGATCCTGACGCATGACCGCATGCTGGCGTTTCTCAAAGAGAAGGTGCTGACGCTCGGCACCGCGGCGTGCCCGCCCTATCATCTATCGATCGTCATCGGCGGCACTTCGGCCGAGATGACGATGAAGACGGTGAAGCTCGCCTCGACAAAATATCTCGACGCGCTGCCGACCAAGGGTTCGGAAGACGGCCACGCCTTCCGCGATCTCGAGATGGAAGCGGAAGTGCTGAAGATGACGCAGGCGACCGGCGTCGGCGCGCAGTTCGGCGGCAAGTATTTTTGCCACGACGTGCGGGTGATTAGGTTGCCGCGGCACGGCGCGTCGCTGCCGATCGGCCTGGGTGTGTCGTGCGCGGCCGACCGCCAGGCGTTGGGCAAGATTACCAAGGACGGCGTGTTCCTCGAGCAGCTCGAGGAGCATCCGGCGCAGTATCTGCCCGATCTCGATCAATCGAGCCTCGGCGGCGACGTGGTCAAGATCGATCTCAACAAACCGATGAAAGAGATCTTGGCGCAGCTGACGAAATATCCGGTGAAGACGCGGCTGTCTCTGTCGGGGCCGATGATCGTCGCGCGCGATCTGGCGCATGCCAAATTGCGCGAGCTGTTGGAGAGCGGGCAGGGCCTGCCCGACTATTTCAAGAACCATTCGGTGTATTACGCAGGCCCTGCGAAGACGCCGGAAGGCTACGCCTCGGGCGCTTTCGGCCCGACCACCGCGGGACGCATGGATAGTTTTGTCGATGCCTTCCAGGCAGCGGGCGGCTCGATGGTGATGCTCGCCAAGGGCAACCGCTCGGCCGCGGTGCGCGACGCCTGCAAGAAATACGGCGGCTTCTATCTCGGCTCGATCGGCGGGCCAGCGGCGATCCTGGCGCAGGATGTC
>JAQSCR010000402.1:0-14328 GCA_029945495.1 Pseudolabrys sp.
GCCGCCTATCCGCTGGTGGCGTTCAGCGCGGCCATTGCGGCGACACAGCAAGCGCTGGAGGCACTGAAGACGAGCACCGCCGAACATGTGCCGCAGGTCACGTTCGACCAACTCAAGACGCTGGTCGGCTTCGACGACTACTACGCGCGCGACGAGGCTTATCGCGCAGCCGAGTAAGCTCATATCTCGACGATGGGAGCGCCGCCGTTCGGACTAACCGTCTGTCCGGTCATCATCGCTGCCTCAGGTCCCGCGAGCCAGGCAACCGCAAAGGCGATTTCCCGCGGCTCCGCCAAACGCCCGAGCGGCACGGCGCGGCCGCGGTCCGCGAGCGCCTGCTCGCCGATGCTCTTGCGCGTGAGCGGCGTGGCGACAAGCCCCGGCGCAACGGCATTGACGGTGATCGCATGCGGCGCGAATTCGCGCGCCCTGGCCTTGGTCAGACCGAGCAACGTGCTCTTTGCCGCAACGTAGTGGCTCATGCTGTCAAAGCCGGCCATGGCGAAGCCCGACGCGATGTTGACGATGCGGCCGGCGCGGCGCGCCTTCATGCCGGGCATGATGGCTTGCGCGAAGAAGAAGGCGCCCTTCACGTGGGTGGCCAGCATGGCGTCGAAGTTGGCTTCGTCGATCGCTTCGAGCGGCCGGGAACAACCGCTGATACCGGCGTTATTGACGAGAATGTCAACGCGGCCGGCCTGCGCCGTGAGGTCGGCGATCGCGGCTTTCACATCGGCTACGCTGCGGTTGTCGGCCCGCAGCCTGATGAAGCCCTCGCCGGCGGCCACGAGCCCCTCCTCATTCACGTCGGTGATAGCGACCCGGGCGCCGCGCGCCGCCAGTTCGACGCTGATCGCAGCGCCCAGGCCGGAAGCGCCGCCGGTGACGAGCGCAACTTGCCCCTGGAGTGGCGGTGACGCGCAAATCATCATGACGGCCACCCTGTCCGATCATCAGCCGATATGGCTCTTATGGTTCTCCATGTACCAATCTGCGATCTCCTCGCGGGTGGCGAACCAGACATCGTCGAACTGATTTGCATACGCAACGAAATCGCGCAGCGCCCGAATCCGGAACGGCTGGCCGATAACGTGTGGATGCAGACCTATGTTCATCAAGCGGCCGCTCTTCTCGCCTTCGCGATAAAGCCAGTCGAACTGTTCCTTGAATACTTTGAAGGCGTCGTCGACCGTCAGGCCCTGACGCATGAAGACTGTGAAGTCGTTGACCTCCGACGTATAGGGAATGGAGACCATCGGCTTGCCCGAGCGCGTTTCCACCATGTAGGGCTGGTCGTCGTTGAGAAGGTCGGTGACGAAAGTCAGGCCTTCCTCGGCAATGAGGTCGATGGTGTTCAGCGTCGAGCGCAATGAGCAGGACAGCCAGCCTCTGGCCGGCTTGCCGCAGACATCCTTGTACACGGCGAGCGTCTTGCGAATAACTTCACGTTCCTTGTCCTCGTCGAACATGTAATCGGTCAAGAGTTCGCTCTGCACATAATTGTGCGCGACGATCTCCCAGTTGCGCTCCATCGCCGCATCGATAACCGCGCGCCGTTCCAGCGCCATCTTGGCGTTCATCGTGCAGGTTGAGCGAATCTTGAATTCGTCGAAGATATCAAACATGCGCCAGACGCCGACGCGCTGGCCGTATTCGCGCCAGGTGAAATTCGGGTTGTCGTAAACATTGCCGGGCAAATCGCCGCCGACGATGCCGGGGCCGCCGGGATAATATGGCTTGTTGGAATCCTTGACCGGGTCCCAGCATTCCAGATTTGTCGTGATCATCAACGCCATGCGCTTGCCATTGGGCCAGCGCAGCGGCTTGCGGTGAGGCATAGGCACAAACGGATAACGCATCGGACGATTCTCCTTGTTCGGCCTCGCGGCCATCTTCTGTTCTCAAAGCGCAGCAAGGCGCGGGGATTTCGTACACAATTATAGCGGTTCGGGTTCTGATTTATTGGTTTCACAACGTGCGTCGGGACAAGTCGCCCATATTTGCATACATTTTATCCAGCACCGCTATGAGGTTCATTCCAAGATGGTCGTTCAGCTTTCACAGACGCGATTGCCGCCCGTCGACCAGCAGCGTCGTGCCGGTGATGTAGGAGGCGTCGTTGCTGGCTAAAAGCAGGACCGCGGCCGCGACTTCATCGGGCTGCGCCAGGCGCGCCATCGATATATGCAGCAGTCCGGTCGCCAGCCCTTCCTCTCGCGTCAAGACCTTGCTGCCTCCGGACAGCGGTCGCGACATCGGATTGTCGACACTGCCTGGCAGCACCGCGTTGCAACGGACGCCGCGATCTTCGCGAGCGCATTGCAGGGCGACACTGCACGTGAGACTGACGAGCGCGGCCCTGCTGGCGGCATAGGCCGGCGGCGCAGCCTCTCTGCTCAGGGTTGCGGAATGCCGGCAGCCCTCACCGCCTCCGCGAAGGCCTTGCGGTCGTGATCGAACACGGCTGCGACTTCTTCCTTCGTTTCGCCGCCCGGCACGATGCCGAGATTGCGCAGACGTCCCGAAATTTCCGGAGTCTTCACAAATGCTGCGAGTTCGTTGCGCAGCTTGTCGACGACGTCGTCCGGGGTCGCCGCAGGTACCATGAAGCCGTTCCAGGAGGCAAAGACAAAGCCCGGCACGCTTTCTGATACTGTCGGCAGTTCGGGCGCCGCCGCCACACGCGTGGCGGTTCCCACCGCCAAGAGCTTGATTGCCGGATCGTCCTTGAGCGCCAGGAGTACCGAGGTGTTGCCGAAATAGAAATCGACATTACCGGCCTTCAAATCGGATATGGCCTGCGGCTCGCTGCGCGATGGGACAATCACCAGATCGACACCGGTGCGCGCGAACAGTAGCACTGGAGCGAGATGGCTGATGTTGTTGGTGCCGGCAACCGCATAATTCAGTTTGCCGGGATGCGCCTTGGCGTACGCAATGAACTCGTCGATGGTATTGACGCCGAGGCTGCGCTTGACCGCGACAACCTGCGAGCCGGTGCCGACATTGGTCACGGGCTTCAGCGCTTTGTCCGGATCGAAGGGCATTTTCTGCACGAGCGGTGTGAGCAGGATCATCGAGTTCGGCGTGAACATGATCGTGTAGCCGTCTGGCGCAGCATTCGCGACTTGGCCGCTGGCGACGGCCCCGCCGGCGCCGGGCCGATTCTCGACGATAAAGGGACGGCCGAATTTGACCGAGAGATGCTGAGCCGCGAGCCGGGCCATCAGATCGGTGTTGCCGCCGGCGCCGGTGGGCACGACGATCGTGACCTGGCGCGTCGGCCAATCGGTCGCCGCATGCACCGATGCCGAAAACAGCGTCATGGCGGCCAATGCCGCGAGCCCCATCCATCTATCGATCTGCACGAGCTTCTCCCCGTTCTTGTCATTCGTATTTCACGCGGCCCGCGGCCGCGCGCGATGCACGGCCCTTCCCGGCCGGTCCGGCACCCTTAAATTTGTACGGACAAGTTGGGTTGGTCAATGGAATTCTGAAGCGTTGCGCCGGGCCGGTGATAGGCAACGCCAGGGCAACGGTTCAATCGCCGGCGCGCCTTCGGGCGGCTCAGGCAAATACGTCAGGTGACGAAACGACATATGTGGCGCCGGCCGCTGCAGACGCGATCGCGCCAAGGGCCCAACAGGCCGATCAGGTCGCGGCGACAGCCCGCGGGGTCGTATCGTAAATCCACGGCCGCGCGGCGCGATCGCGCTCCTGGAATGCGACGATTTCGGCATCGCGCATCAGCGTCATGCCGATTTCATCTCGGCCTTCGAGCAAGGCTTGGCGCCGCTCATCGTCGATTTCGAACGCGATCTGCCTGCCTGACGGCGTTGTGACCGTGCAGTCCTGCAGATCGACGGTCATGACCGGCGACGGCTCGCCGGCGAGCTCGGCAGCGATGCTGTCGACTTCCGTGGCCGGCAACCTGATCAGCAGCAATCCGTTCTGAAACGCATTGTTGGTGAAGATGTCACCGAAGCCCGGCCCGATAATGCACTGGAAACCGAAAGATGCGAGCGCCCACACAGCCGACTCGCGCGACGAGCCGCAACCGAAGTTCTCCGCGGTCACCAAAATCTTCGCTTCGCGATAGCGTGGCTGGTTGAGCACGAATTCCGGATTTTCCGAGCCGTCGGGCAGGAAGCGCAAGGCCTCGAGCGCAAAGGCGCCGAGTTCGTGGCGTTGATAACCGATCAGGCGCTTGACCGGGATGATGACATCCGTGTCGATGTTCGCCTTCATCAGCGGCGCCGCAACTCCGGTCACGGAGATGAATTTCTGCATGGCGATCACCCGACCTTGCGCGCGTCTGTAATGCAGCCGGCGATCGCGGCGGCGGCGGCCGTCACCGGACTGGCGAGATGCGTGCGCGCGTTCGGACCCTGCCGGCCGACGAAATTGCGGTTGGTGGTCGATACCGACCGCTTGCCCGGCGGCACCGTGTCGCCGTTGACCCCGGCGCACATCGAGCACCCCGACTTGCGCCATTCGAAGCCGGCGCTGAGGAAAATCTTGTCGAGCCCCTCGCGCTCGGCGGCGCGCTGCGTGGCTTCCGATCCCGGCACGACCCAGGCTTTCACATTCGGCGCGACCTTGCGGCCAGCGACGACGCGCGCCGCTTCACGGATGTCCGAGAGCCGGCCATTCGTGCACGAACCGATGAAAACCCAATCGATAGGCGTGCCCTCGATCGCGGCCCCCGGCGCAAGACCCATATACGACAGCGCCGCTTCCATCGCCGAGCGGCGCTGCGGATCGGCTTCCTTCGCCGGATCGGGCACCCGGCCGTCGATGGCAATCACATCCTGCGGGCTCGTGCCCCAACTGATCTGCGGCGCGATCCGGCCGACATCGATATTGTGTTCGGTATCGAAGCGGGCGCCATCGTCGGTCGGCAGGCTGCGCCAATAAGCCAGCGCGCGGTCAAACATCTCGCCTTGCGGCGCATATGCACGGCCGGCGAGATACTCGAATGTCGTATCGTCGGGCGCGATCATGCCGATCTTGGCGCCGAGCTCGATCGACAGGTTGCAGACGGTCAGCCGCTCATTGATCGTCATGGCGCGGACGGTTTCGCCGGCGTATTCGATCGCGTGACCGCGGCCGGCGCCGGTGCCGATCTGGCCGATCGTCGCGAGGATGATGTCCTTCGCCGTCACGCCCGGCGCGATTCTGCCGCTCAAATTGATGCGCAGGATCTTCGGCTTGACCTGACGCAGCGTCTGCGTCGCCAGCACATGCGCCACTTCGGTGGCGCCGATGCCGAAAGAGAGAGCGCCGAGGGCGCCATGCGTGCAGGTGTGGCTGTCGGCGCACACGATCGTCATGCCCGGCTGGGTGAGGCCAAGCTCCGGACCGATGACATGCACGATGCCCTGGCCCTCGGTGTCGAGATCGAAATAGGTGATGCCGACGGCCGCGGCGCCGTCCTTCATTTCACGCAGCAGCCGGGCGCTGTTCGGCGTCGCTTCCGCCCGGCGCCGCGGATCGGTCGCGACCGCATGGTCAGGCACGCCGAAGGTCAATTCCGGATTGCGCGGCCTCAATCCGCGGTCGGCGAGGCGCTTCATGATGGCGCCGGCCTCGAGATCGTGCAGAAGGTGTCGATCGATCGCCAGCAGCGAAACGCCGCCGCTGAGCTCGGTGACGACATGCGGCGCCCACACTTTGTCGAAAAGCGCGCGTGGTTGCATTTGTACAGCCATTCGGTCCGGCTCCGCACTGACGTGAAACAATCGACGTCGCTTTAGGTAAGCAACATCGTCCAGCAAGTAACGATGGCGATCCGCAGTGAGCCCGCCGCCGGCGAACGTGTCAATCGGAAAACACCGAAGCGAGAGGAGCGTCGCCGTCAGACGTCGCGCGACATCTTCATGCGATAGTGGAATTTTTCCGCCACGTGCCAGTTGTATGTCGCGATCAATGTGCCCTTTTTGGTGATGTAGCGGCGCAAAGCGCACATCCCGATCGTCCCGGCCTTGACCTGCAAATGGCCCGAAATCTCCGCGGGCATCGGCGCGCCGTGCAAATCCTGTTCCGCGCCGAGTATTTCCTCGCCGATACGCTGGGCAAGATGCGCGTAGAAAGGCCCGACGACGTGTTTGAGTTCACGCACGTAAGCGCCCGCGCGCGGGGCGACATAAGAGTGGAGGTAGATGAAAGGCTTGCCGCCCTCCTCGTTGCGGCGCAGCCCCTTGAGCTGCCACCACCGTTCGCCCCCCTCGCCGCCGACGCCGAGCGCAATCTCTTCCGAGATAGCCACCTGCTTGAGCGAGACCAGTTCGTAATGCGTATCGAGCGCGAACTGAAACAGATCGCCCAGCGACGACAATGTATGGACGTAACGGGCCTGGGGTTTCGCGGCCACGACGACGCTGCCGGCGCCCTGCCGTCGCTGCACCATGCCCTGTTCGACAAGACGGCGCAGCGACTCGCGCACGGTGAACCGGCTGGCCTTGAACTCCTCGCACAGTTCGGATTCGGTCGGCAGGCGCATGCCGACGCGGTACTTGCCGCTCTCCAGACGCCGGCTCAGCACGTTGAATATCTTAACGTAACGCGGTGCTTCCGTCGTCGTCATGGCTGAACCTTGAAGAAACGTCGAATCGGCTAAAGCGGCATCCGCATTCTAGTTTGATTCCTTATAGCGGCGCTCGAATTCCCAGACGTCCTCGAAGCCCATCAGTTTATTGAATTCGGAGAAGTCGGCCATCGGGACGGCCGCGGTGCTGGTGCCGTTCTTCTGCAGGTCGGCATAGGCGCTTTGCAACGCATGACCGGCGGCCAGGAAGCCCACCGCCGGATAAATGGCGATGGAAAAACCGAGCTTTTTCAATTGGTCGTTCGTCAACATCGGCGTTCGGCCGCTGTTGACGATGTTGGCGAGCAACGGCTTGTCGATGCGACGGCCGATTTCCGCCATCTCCGCCTCGGTTTCCGGCGACTCGACAAAGACGATGTCGGCACCGGCCTTGGCGTAGGCAATACCGCGCTGGATTGCCTCTTCCAGGCCGAGACCGGTTCGCGCATCGGTGCGCGCGATAATCAAAAAATCGGCGCTGGAGCGGCTGTCGGAGGCCACCTGGATCTTGCGCACCATGTCGCCGATCGGAACGACGCGCCGGTTCAACGTGTGGCCGCACTTCTTGGGAAATTCCTGGTCCTCGAGCTGGATCGCCGTGACGCCGGCTTTCTCGTAGCCGCGCACGGTGTGGCGCACGTTGAGCAGGCCGCCATAGCCGGTGTCGGCATCGGCGATAACCGGAGTCTTGGTCCTTTCGACGATCCGGCCGATGACCTCGATCATCTCGGTGTAGCTGGCGAGGCCAGCGTCGGGCAATCCAAGCGAGGACGCCACGGTGCCATAGCCCGTCACGTAAAGGGCCTTGAAGCCCATGCGATCGGCGATCAGTGCCGAAATCAGGTCATAGACACCCGGCGCGGAAATAAAGCTGCCGTCTTTGAGTGCTTGCCGCAGTGCGGGGTCTGCCATGGTCTGCTTCTTCCCAAATCAAAGGTTGTTTATAACCGGAAATTTGTCCGGACATTTGCGCCAAATCAAGCCCCGTCTTTAGACTGGCAGGTATCTTTGAACCAAATTTGTCCGGACAGCAAATTTGTGCCAGCCTGTCCCTCCTGTTGACCGGTGACACTTAGCAACAAAAGCGATGAGGGTGCCATGACCGATCTGGACATTTATGCACGTCAGGGTCTCGGCCAGAAGTCCGGCATCGGACAACGCGTCGCCCTCGTCCTTGTCGATTTTCTCAACGGCTTCAACGATCCGGCGCATTTCGGCGGCGGCAATATCCAGGATGCGATCGACGCGACCGCGCGGCTGTTGCCGATCGCGCGCGCGCGCAAATGGCCAGTGGCGCACACCCGCGTCGTCTACGCCGAAGATGGTTCGGACGCCGGCGCGTTTACCGCCAAAGCCCCGGGGTTGAGAACTTTGACCGAGAACAGCCCGCTCAGCCAGTTCGTCGACGCAGTGAAGCCGGTGGCGGGCGAACTCATCATCCGCAAGCGCCAGGCATCAGCCTTCTTCGGCACCGAATTCACCGGCTGGCTAACCTGGCACCACGTCGACACCTTGCTGGTTACCGGGGCCACCACATCCGGCTGCGTCCGCGCCACCGTGGTCGACTCGGTATCGAACAACCTGCGGACGGTGGTGCTGACCGACTGCGTCGGCGACCGCGCGCTCGGCCCGCACGAGGCGAACCTGTTCGACATGGGCCAGAAATACGCGGACCTCATGACCAGTGATGAAGTGGTCGCTGCAACAGCGGCATAATCGGAGACAAAGAACATGCTGCATGATGCACAAGGCTTTCGCCGCAAACTCGGCGTCCTTGGACCGTCGACCAACACGATCGTCCAGCCCGATTTCGACGATATGCGCCCCTATGGCGTGACCAATCATTACAGCCGCATCTACACGCCCAACGCCGATGCCGTCAGCAACGAGACGTTCCGCGCCGGCGCCGAGGTGATTGCCGGCAACACGCTGGATGCGGTCCGCAGCGTCATGACCGCCAAGGTCGACTATCTGGTCATGGGCATGTCGGCGGTGACCTTCTTCGACGGCGAAAAAGGCGCCAGACGTTTCCAGAAATCGGTCGAGGATGTGGCCGGGGTCAAACTCAGCATGGGCAGCGATGCCTGCACGGCCGCCTTGCAGGCCTATGGCGGCGTCAAGAAGCTCGCCATCCTTTCGCCCTACTGGCCGTCGATGAACACGGAAGTCGCGCGTTATTTCGGCGACAAGGATTTCCAGGTGGTGCGTGACAAGGCGCTGCAATGCACGTCCTGGATCAACATCGCCGAGCAGACCGACGAGCGACTGCGCACCGAACTGAAGGCGCTGGACGGCGACGACATCGACGCGATCATCCAGGTCGGCACTAATCTGTCGATGGTCCGCCTCGCGGCGGCGGCCGAACTCTGGCTCGGCAAACCCGTCATCGCCATCAACACCGCCACCTACTGGCACGCGCTCCGCGCCAACGGCATCAAGGACCAGATGAAGGGCTTCGGCCGCCTGTTGTCGGACTTCTGAGGCGAACATGAACAACGCGGTGCAATACGGCAACGCCAACGTTTACCGCGTCATCGACCTCGATCCGTTCACTCTGCCCCTCGCCTTCCTGTTTCCCGGCGCCTCGATCGCGGCGCTGGGCGCCGCAGCCACTGCCCTGGATGGCGTGCACATCGATGCAAGGAATGGCGCCGTCCATCTCGCTGTCCAGAGCCATCTGATCCGCTTTGCCGGCAAGATAATTTTGATCGACAGTTGCGTCGGCGAGCACAAGCCGCGGCCGGCCCGGCCGGACTGGCACCAGCGCAGCAACAGCCCCTACCTCGCCAATTTCGCGGCCTGCGGCTGCTCGCCGGACGATATCGACATTGTCATGTGCACGCATCTGCATGCCGATCACGTCGGCTGGAATACGCGGCTGGTCTCCGGACAATGGGTGCCGACCTTCGCCAATGCGCGCTACCTCATGAGCCAGACCGAGATCGACCTGCGCGCCAGCGAAACCGCGCACAATCCCCAGACCAATCACGGCAGCTATCGCGATAGCGTCCTTCCGGTGATCGAGCACGGCCTCGTCGATATCGTCAAAGCCGACGACGCGATTGCCGATGGCGCGACGATTCTGGCGCTGCCCGGTCATACGCCGGGCCAGATCGGACTGGAGATCGCGACCGGCGGGCCATCGCGCGCTGTGTTTTGCGGCGACGCCATTCACAGCCCGGCGCAGGTCTATCAGCCGCAGTGGGCCAGCGCTTTTTGCCACGACACCGCGCAGGCAATCCGGACACGCCAGATGTTGCTGGCGCGCGCCGTGGCCGACGACCTTGTGCTGATACCCGCGCATCTGCGCGCGGCGCACATGCGCATCCGCGAGAAGAACGGCGCGATGTTCTCGGTGTTTGACGCCTGATTAGGCGATCTTTTCCGAATCGCGCAGCGACTGAATCATCGATGTCCGCATCACGTATTCCCGGTGCTTTTCGGGATCGCCGGCGATGCGCCGCAGATCGTCGTAATAGGCGCGGCGTGCCTCCGGCTCGCGGGTGTTG
The DNA here is from genome assembly GCA_029945495.1 of Pseudolabrys sp. Lineage (GTDB taxonomy): Bacteria > Pseudomonadota > Alphaproteobacteria > Rhizobiales > Xanthobacteraceae > Pseudolabrys. The sequence continues at coordinate 10,096 of JAQSCR010000402.1, forward strand.
AGGATCGCGCGGTTGCGCAAAGTGGTTTGCTGCACGACATCGAGCGCGATCTTGCGCCGCTGCCGGCTGTAACGCTCCAGCGTTTCGAGCGGCGCGCCCTTGATGACCGCGGTCAGCTTCTCCGCCAGATTGAAGGCATCGTGGACGCCGCCATTGAGACCCATGCCGCCAAGCGGATTGTTGACGTGCGCGGCATCGCCGGCGATCAGGATCCGGCCGTTGACATAAGTCGAGGCGACACGCTCGTGCACGCGATAGGCGGTGCGGTGCGTCACTTCGTAGCGCTCGCTGCGCGGCACGGCGCCCTGCAACAACCGCTCGGCGCGCTCCGGCGACGTGACGTCCTTGTCGTCGAGCGCGGCATCCACAGGAAACAGCGCCCGCCACACCCGCTTGGTGCGGATCAGCACGTACCACTCCTTCGGATCGGACAAATACGAGATGTTGGCGATGTCCGGCATCGCCTCACGGAAATCGTAGGTCGTCGACAAGGTCAGGAACAATTCGGGAATCGTAATGCCGTCGAACGCGGCGCCGACGGCTGCCCGCACGACGCTGCCGATGCCGTCCGCTCCGACCAAGAATGATGCGGTCAGCGTCTCGACGCCACCATCCTTCGATTTGACGTCGAGTTCGACCCCGTTAGCGGTTTGCCGCGCCGCTGTCGCCGTCGTCGAAAGCCGAAACGTCGCCAAAGGACTGGCTTTCAGACGCGCAAACAGGAGCTCGCCCAGCCGCCACTGTTCGCATTGCAGGCGATACGGATGATTGGTGTCCGGCGACAGCCGAGCCAGTTCGAAAGTCGCGACGACGCCTTCGGTGCGATCGCGGAATTGCCATGTCGGGCAGATGAGCCCCTGCTCGATCATCGACGGCACGACGCCAAATCTTTCCAGCATGTCCAGCGTCGGCGGATGAAACGTCGATGCGCGCAAATCGCGCGGTACATCCTCGCACGATTCCACAATCGTTACGGGAATCCCACCATCGACCAAGAGGTTAGCCGCGACGAGCCCAACGGGGCCGGCGCCGACGATAAGAACGGTTTGGTTTTCTTCGCTGGGCATCGACTTCCTCTGGTGTTCCTTGACTCGCGCGTCGGGTTGGTCAGTATAGGTTGTCCGGACAAAGATGGCCCCGTTCGCCAAACTGGGCAAGCGATAAATTGGCAGCGCTGCCAGAAAGACCGTTGCGAAGATGCGCTATCCTCCCGTGCCATTCTCCGTGCGTTCCCGGCATTCGCGGCAGGCGTAATGATGAACACGTTGCCCGGCCTGGCAAGATCCCGCGCCGCCCTTTCGGCTCCTGCGGTCATCGCGGCGGTCATTGTCATTCTTGTTCTTCTCGGCATCGCCATCGGCGGCCAGGTGATCGCGCGACAGGTCGTCTCCGGCCTCATGCTCGGCGCCATTTACATGACCGTCGCGGTCGCCTTCACGCTGACCATCGGCGTTCTCAACTTTCTCAATTTTACGATTCCCACGCTCTTCATGCTGACCGGCATGGTGGCTTGGGGTCTGGTCGCGCGCGGCTATCTCGCCTTTGCCGGCGGCTGGGCGTGGCTTGCGGGACTCGCCGCCGGTGTCACCGTCGCTGTGGTCGCTTCGCTCCTGGTGGAGCGATTCACCTTCCGTTACATGAAGATGAAACACGGCGACGCCACAGAACATGCGATTCCGCTGGTATCGTCGTTGGGCTTCCTGCTGATCTTCGAGAACCTTGTCCTGATGACGATGGGTTCGGACTCGCAGCGCTTTGCCGTTCCGTTCAAAGCCGACATCCACATTTTCGGGCTGGTCATCGGCGTGCCGCAACTGGCGAGCTTCGCCCTCACCATCATCGTGGTCGCCGGACTGACGTTTATTCTCAGAAGCACCAAGATCGGCCGCGCTTTGCGTACCATCGCCGAAAATCCGGACACCGCGTCGCTTCTCGGTGTGGATGTCGGGCGCGTGGTGCCCATCGTGTTCATCCTGACCGGGCTCTTGTCCGGCGTTGCCGGCGCGCTTTTCACCGTCAATTACGGCGACGTCTCGCCGTTCATGGGTGACAATGTCGGAACGAAGGCGATCGCGGCCATGGTGTTGGGCGGGATCGGCTCGATCTGGGGCGCCATTATCGGCGGCCTCGTCGTCGGCCTGGCCGAGACACTATCGATACAATTTTTCGGCGGCGACTCCGTCCAGATCACGGTCTGGGGCCTTGTCCTGATCATCATCATCCTGCGGCCGAAAGGCCTGTTCGGCGCAGCCCCTATTGGCAAGGGAAAGATGTGATGCAGGCATACCTCCCGGCCACGGGCCACGACATTGCAGGGCGACCATGAGCGGCTATCTCTCCGCCACACTGGCCATCCTCTGCATCAACCTGATCTTTGCATACGGCATTTTCGTCACCGCCGCGGCCGGCCAGATCAATCTTGGCGGCGCCGGTTTCCAGGCGATCGGCGCTTACGGCACGGCGTGGCTCTCCGCCTCGGCCGGCCTGCCGGTCTCGTTTTCGATTCCCGCGGCGACGCTTATCGCGGCGCTGATCGGATTTCTGATCTCGTTTCCGGTCCTGCGCACGCGCGGCGTTTACATGGTGCTCGCGACCTTCGCCTTCGGTGAAGTGGTGGCGGGCTTTCTCCTCCGCTCGCCCGTATTCGGCGGCGCGATGGGCATGGTGGTGCCGGCCCATATCGAACTGCCGGCGATCATCGTATCGGCCGTCGTCGTGACCTTGCTGACGTTCTACCTGATGGCGACGCGTCTTGGCCTGGCGATGCGTTCGCTCAATGACGACGAGGAAGCCGCCATCGTCATGGGCGTCAACGTGCGCGCCGTGCAGGTCGCCGCCTTCACGATCGGCGGCGCGTTCTGCGGACTGTCCGGCGCGCTCTACGCCCACAACTTCGCTTTCGTCGAGGCGCAGTATTTCAATTCGTTGCTGTCGATCTACGTCCTGCTGTTCGTCTTGATCGGCGGCGCGCAGACGGCCTGGGGCCCGCTGGTCGGCAGCCTGTTTTTCACGCTGCTGCCCGAACTGCTGCGTATCGGCGGCTCGGCGCGCTACGTCGTATTCGGCGTCGCCATCGTCCTGATGATGATGTTGCGGCCGGAAGGAATCGTCACGCGCGACCTGCTGCGCCGGCTGTCGCCGCGGCAACTCTTCAACCGCCGTCCGGCTTCCGGGAGTGCGCCTCGTGACTGATACTCCCGCACTCGCAGTCAATGCCGTATCCAAGCGCTTCGGCGGCCTCGCCGTCATCGACAATGTCAGCTTCGCGGTGCCGCTGGGCGCCCGCATGGCTCTGATCGGACCGAACGGCGCCGGCAAGACAACCTTGTTCAATCTGATTTCCGGCGTGCACCCGATCGACAGCGGCGACATCGCCTTGAACGGCCGCGCCATCGACAAGATGCCGCCGCGGCATCGCGTCAGCGCCGGGCTTGCCCGGTCGTTCCAGAATATCCGCCTGATGCCGCATCTGTCGGTGATCGAGAACATCATGCTCGGCCAGCACACTTTGGCCGACAGCCCGGCGGCCCTACTCAATCCGCTGGCCTGGCAGCGTAACAGCGTCTGGCGGCAACGCGCCGAGGAAAGCATGCGCAATGCCGGCATCGACGTCGATCCGGACGCCGCCGTCACCGGCCTGCCCTATGGCGTGCGCAAGAAGATCGAGGTGGTCCGCGCGCTGATGAGCTGCCCGCGCCTGCTGATGCTCGACGAGCCCGCCGCCGGCCTCAATCCGCGCGAGACCGCCGAATTGTCGACCTTCCTGAAATCGGTCGGCTGGGAAGGCCTGACCTTGCTGGTCGTCGAGCACGACATGTCGTTCGTGCACGATCTGTGCGACCGCACGGTCGTGCTGAATTTCGGCCGGCTGATCTACAACGGTCCGACGCAGGGCGTGCAGGACAACGCGCAGGTGCGCGAAGCCTATCTCGGCAGCCGGCGCGTTCCGACCAAGGAGGCCGGCCGTGTTGCTTGAAGTCGACAGCCTCGACGTTCGCTACGGCCGCAACCATGCGGTCAAATCGCTGTCGCTAAGCGTCGGCGCCGACGAACTGGTGGCGGTGGTCGGCTCGAACGGTGCCGGCAAGACCTCGCTGCTACGCGCGCTGCAGGGACTTGCCCCCATAGCCGGCGGCCAGATCGTGTTCGATGGCGTCGACATTACCGGAATGTCGCCGTCACAACGATTACGGCAGGGCTTGGCGCTGGTGCCCGAAGGACGGCAGATCGTCC
>JAQSCR010000402.1:14338-22116 GCA_029945495.1 Pseudolabrys sp.
AATGGGCGTTTATTGCCGCACCGACAACGACACGCAGCGCGATATCGACGCCATCTACGATCGCTTTCCGAACCTCGCCGCGCGCCGCAGGATGCGGGCGTCGGTCCTGTCGGGCGGCGAGCAGCAGATGCTCGCCATCGGGCGCGCCATGCTGGCGAAGCCGAAGCTGATGATGCTGGACGAGCCGTCGCTCGGCCTGTCGCCCCTGCTGGTCGAGAAGCTGTTCGAGCTGATCATCAGCCTGCGCAACGAAGGGCTGGCCATCCTGCTGGTCGAGCAGAACACCAACATGGCGCTGGAAGTCGCATCGCGCGGTTTGGTGATGGAATTGGGCAACGTCGTGCTGCAAGGCCCGGCCGCAAGCCTCCGCGACAACGAAAAGCTCGCTCACGCTTATCTTGGAAGCACGCATTGACGAACTTTAAAACAGGGAAAGACCATGAAACAGCTGAAGCACTTATTGCTAGCCGGCGTAACAGCCGCGCTCTTCGCCGCTGCGGCGCCGGCGAACGCCCAGGAAATCATCATCGGCCTCAATGCGGTGATGTCGGGCGTGCTCAAGACCGTCGGTGAGACGACTGTCACTGCGGTCGACATCGCGGTCGACGAGATTAACGCCAAGGGCGGCATCAACGGCAAGAAGATCAAGCTGATCAAGTTCGACACCGGCACCGACCCGAAGCAGGCGGCGACCGGCACCCAGAAATTTGCCCAGGACGACAAGGCGCTGGCCATCGTCGGTCCGTTCTCGTCCGGCGAGGCGGCAGTTGCCTTCCCAGTCGGCGAACGTCTCGGCATCGTCCAGATCCCGAACGCCGCCTCGACGCCCGGCCTGACCAAGGGCTTCAACTACGCTTGGCGCCTGACCGCCGACGAAGGCACGCAGTTCACCCGCCTGATCAAGACGCTCGCCAAGAAGAACATCAAGCACGACACGGCGGAAATCCTCTACGTATCGGACGAGCGCGTCTCGAACATCTCGGGCACCAACTTCTACCCGGCGATTTTCAAAGCTAATAATGTCAAGTTCGGTGAGCCGATCGCCTTCCAGCTCAAGAGCTTCGACGTCTCCCCGCAGGTCGCGCAGGCGCTCGAGCGCAAGCCTGACGTGGTGGCGATCGCCGGCACGCCGGACAGCGCCGGCAAGATGATCAAGGAGTTGCGGCGCCAGGGCTTTACCGGCCGCGTCATCGGTTCGCAGATCTTTGCCGATCCGAACTCACTCGAACTGTTCGGCAAGGACGCCGACGGCATGATCATTGTCGCCGGTTTCTGGTGGGATCGCACCGACGCGACCCGCGCTTTCACCAAGAAATTCGCCGCGCTCAACGCCGAACGCAACCTGCCGACCAAGAAGATTCCCCATCACACCGATGCGCAGGCTTATGATATCGTCTATCTCCTCAAGCAGGCGATGGAAAAAGCCAAGGTCACCGGCGACCCGGCCAAGCTCGCCGAAGAACGCACCGCGATCAACGCCGCACTCAAGGGCATCACGTTCACCGGCATCACCGGCGACAACACCTGCTTCAATGCCGATCGCGATGCACGCCTGCCCGGCTTCGTCATCGAGATCAAGGACATGAAGTGGAACTTGTTCGACTCGTGGCCGCCTGAAACCGACTCGTGCGTCAAGTAGGCGGCTGCGGCCGGACCGGTCCATGACCAGGCGAAGACTGTGCATCCTCGGAGGCTGCGGCGGCATCGGCCGCAGCCTCGTTGCCGCGGCGATCGCGGCCGGCGATGACGTCGCGGTGATGGATCTCAAGTCCGCCATCGCGCGTCACCCGCCGGCGCAAGGCGTCATGACGATCGACATCGACGGCGCCGATGAAAATTCCGTGGCTCGGGCATTCGGCAAGATCGCGCAAGCCTGGGGCGCGCTCGACGGATTCGTGAATTCCGCCGGCTTCGTGATCGAGAAGCGCCGGATGGCCGACACGCCGACAAGCGAATTCGACATCACGATCTCCGGCAATCTGCGCACCACGTTCCTGGTGTCCAAGGCCGCCATGCAATTGCTGGAAAACGGTACAACGCCGAGCATGGTCAACATTGCCTCCGGCCTCGGTGCTTTTATCCGTCCTGAATATGGTCCCTATGCCGCCGCCAAGGCCGGCATGATCGCACTGACCAAGACCCTCGCGCTCGAACACGCGCCGCGCGTTCGGGCCAATTCGGTGGCGCCCGGGCCGGTCGACACGGCATTCCTGCGCGGCGGCACCGGCCGATCGGGTGAAGACAAGGCCCTCACGATCAACGTCGATGTTTTCAACTCGTTGATTCCACTCCGGCGCATCGCTGTCCCCGACGATATAGCGGGCCCCGTGATGTTCCTGCTCGGGCCGCACAGCGGCTACATGACCGGTCAGACATTGTGGGTCAACGGCGGCTCGTATATGCCGTGAAAGGAACGCTGCGATCGTCCATCGGTACGCATGCGAGACTCGTTGAACCAGCCAAACATCAGTCGACGGCACTGTTCCACAAACACTGGGCTTGCCATGAGATCGTCGTGCGCGACGGCATATCTTGTTCATAAGAACTTGCGAGCGCACCCTCGTCGTGTTTGCGGAGAGTCTAGCGGTCAGGCCCGATCGATATATTGATTGGTGTAGAGAGCGTCAATATTGGGCACGGTTGCAATTCCGGCCTTCTCGATTTCCGTACCGGCTTTCCTCCACAAATCAGGCACGTTTCGAAGAAAATTCTTTGTGCCCTCAGACATCCAAGGCCCTTTCATTGTGAATTGAACCAGAGTAACCTGTTCGGACACATTCTTAACGCCGGGAATGTCAAAATCACCGCTGGCCCGCTGCAGTATGTGCGGAATATCACCGTGCAACATGTCGTTCGTCGAGCCCTTCAAAGCCTTAAGAAAGCGCACGATGACATCGGGATTTTTTTCGGCGAAGCCGCTGGTCGTTGCATAAACCTGACTCGGCATCGGCGCGTAACGGTCGGTCGGCCAGCTTTCGATAGGCTCGTTCGCTGTCTGCAGGGCGACAACGACTGCGATTGAATTAATCACGCAGTCGACCCGCCCCTGACGGATGAACTGCATGACCCCCGGATTGTTGCCGACCACCTGGATTGTCACATCGGCTTTCGTCATGCCGCCCGCGCGCAATATCATATCGAGAAGCTGTTCGGTGGAGCCGCCAACCGAGACAACGCCGACCGTCTTGCCTTTCAGTTCCTGTACCGAGCTTATCGGCTTCTCCTTCGACGATATGACGTGGAAATTGGAGCCTTGATAAAGCGTTGAGACGCTTAGTAGTGGCACTTTCTTGGCAACTGCAGTGAAAACGTCGATTGCCGTCATTCGCGCGAATGACGCGCCGCCGGCCATCAGCTGCTGGATGGCTGTCGCGGTACCCTGCCCACCGCGCAGGATTGGACTGAAGCCCTCGCGCGCTAGAAAGCCCCCCGAGACCATGTTCATCATTTCGAGAAAGTCCGGCACAAATCCAAACGGAGTCATGAATGTGAGCGGTTCGGCAGCCGAGGTGGTTCTAATGGCCGGCAGCCCAAGCGTCGCGGCAAGCGTTAACCCGCCCGCACCCTTAATTACATCGCGGCGTGCGATCATCGCTTTCCTCACAAATGTTGGATATCCGGTTAGATATCATAAAAGCTTTGTATTACTTTGCCTACAATAGACGATACGATGGGTCCGAGTGTTGTCAAGCCTTAAGGAGACTTGCAGTATGGCGCAGGCCTGCGACGCGGAAGTTATCGTTGTTGGCGGTGGACCGGTTGGACTTGTCAGCGCACTTCTGCTCGCCCGCGAAGGCATATCGGTCATCGCTATCGAAAAAGCTGAAAGCATCGAAACCGATCTGCGGGCTTCGACGTTCCACCCGCCGACCCTCGACTTTCTCGATCGTCTAGGTCTTGCCGACGTTTTGACGGCTCAGGGACTTGTCTGCCCGACGTGGCAGGTGCGGCTCCATCCTGACGGTGACCGTGTCGTGTTTGATCTTGGCATCCTTGCTTCGTCGACACGGCACCCCTATCGGACGCAGTGCGAGCAGTGGAAACTGTCGCAAGCCGCGCACGCGGCGCTTGCCCAGGAGGCGACCGCGACGATCCTGTTCGGCACTGAAATGACGGACCTTGTCGATGGCGAGGACGGCGTCACTGTAACTGTCGCGGATGACAAAGGAAGCCGCCCCTTGCGCGCACGGTTTGTCATCGGCGCGGACGGCGCCCGATCGGCGGTTCGGCGCGCCCTTGATTTTGGTTTTGAGGGTCAGACTTACCCGGAGACCACGCTGCTTGTCACGACGACTTTCTCTTTTGAAGAGCATCTCGAGGGCTTGAGCAACATTGCCTACTGCTGGAAAGCCGGCGGCAACTTCTCTTTGTTGCGCGTACCGGGCCGTTGGCGGGTATCAATCTATCCCCGAGAGGACACCCCTATCGACGATCAACTCACGGAGCAAGCGGTGGAGGCCGAATTGCAAACCATCGTGGCCCAACCTCACGCCTACGACGTGCTGGAGAAACGCCCCTACCGTGTGCACAAGCGCATCGTCGACCATTACTACCGCGGCCGTGTCGCTCTTGCCGGCGACGCTGCGCATATCAACAGCCCAGCGGGCGGCATGGGCCTTAACGGCGGCCTACACGACGCCTTCGAACTGAACGCCGCTCTGCGCGATATTCGAAATGGCGCGGCGCTGGAAAAACGTCTCGATCTCTATGAGCGTCGCCGGCGGCCGGTTGCCCTCGAGCAGATACTCGCGCAGGCCGACGCCAATCGCGCCCGGATGAGGGAGAAAGACCCCGCCAAGAGGCGCGAAATCCTCGCCGGGCTGCAGGCGATCACCGCCGACCACGATCGGCTTGAGGCGCATCTGTTGCGCACGTCTATGATTGCCGGCTTGCGGCAAGCCGCCGCCGTAACGTAAGTGATGGTTCGGTCAGTGCGCGTCACCCGACCCTGCCGACCCGTGCCAGGGCACAAAAATGCGACGCAGCGCCGATATCGCGAAGTAAAACAGGAAACCGAGAATGGTCATGTGGATCATCACGGCGAACAGCCCGTCGGTCTCAAAGGCGTTCATCTTGCCGACAAGAAGATGACCCAAGCCTAGGTCGCCGCCGAGGTATTCGCCGACGATCGAACCGATCAACGCGAGAACAATGCCGACTTCCATGCCGGTAATAATGTAGGGTAGCGCCGACTGCAGCTCTAGACGCCTGAACACCTGCCAGCGCGTGGCGTTCAAGCTGATCATCACGTCGCGATGACCCTGGTCAATAGACTTCACGCCGAGAACAGTATTCGTCAGAATTGGAAAAAAAGCGAGGATCGCCGCGATCAGAACCTTTGATGTGATCCCGAAGCCGAACCAGACAATGAAGAGCGGCACAAGCGCCACCTTCGGCAATACCTGGCTCGCGACGATAAACGGCGTCAGCGTTTGCTCCAGCCAGCGTACGCGTGCGATAACCATCCCCAACCCGACACCGATCAGAACCGCCCAGAAAAACCCGAGCAGTGTCGCGTAAGCCGTAAGGAATGCGCTGGCCCAAGCGCGGCGCGAGCCGAGAAGTTCTATCCAGGCATCCCAGACCGCGCCTGGCGCCGGCAATATGAAGGCCGAGATCCCACTCAGCGTTACATAAGCCCACCAAATGGCAACGATGAGCAAGCACAGGCCCGGCGTCGTGATCCAGGGAAGATAAGCCTTGTAGTCACGGGTCTTTACCAGTGCGCCGATCTGTTTGCTCACGTGGTTCACCCCTTTCACGGCCCGCGCTCGCTCACGAGATTTCATCGAGACGATGACGCAAATCGCGCACGATCGACTGAAATTCCGTGGTCGTCTGGGTATCGAGAAGCCGCGGTCGGGCGAACGGAATATTCACAACGGTATCGATCCGTCCCGGACGCGGTGACAGTAAAATGACACGGTCGGCCAGAAATACCGCCTCAGAGATCGAATGGGTTACCAGGACAATGGTCTTGGCCGTCTTTATCCAAAGAGTTTGGAGTTCGATGTTCATCGCATCACGGGTCATCGCATCCAGCGCACCGAACGGCTCGTCCATCAGCAGGATATCGGGATCGTAGGATAGGGCTCGGGCGATCGCCGCCCGCTGCCGCATGCCGCCGGATAGCTCGCGCGGCCAGCGCTGCTCGAAGCCGGCAATGCCAACGAGGCTTGCCAATTCGCGAACACGCGCCAGGCAGTCGTCTTTAGGTGCGCCGCGGAGTTCGAGGGGCAGAGTAATGTTTTGCCCAACCGTCAGCCATGGAAAGAGATTGGCGTCCTGAAATACGACGCCTAAATCAGCCACGGCATCCGACTGACGTGTCTTGCCCTTCCAAAGATCGCGTTCCATCACCCTTAGCCGGCCATGGCTCGGCGCGATTAATCCGCCAATCATGCGCAGCAATGTTGTTTTGCCGCAGCCCGACGGGCCGAGCAGAACGACAAATTCACCTTGCAATACTTCGAGGTCTGTGACGTCAAGCGCGTGAACTTGCTGGCCAAATTCGCCGTACCACTTGTCCACCTGCTCCAAACAGATGGCAGCTGGAACAGGCGCGGCCGTCAAGTTGTTCCGCGGCATTGTCAAACCCATCTTTGGCCGCTAGCGACGAAACTACCTACGGAAACAACGAAACACTGCGTCTGAACCATAGATCGCCTTTCGATCGTCGAGATAGATAGATTGATAATGAGCGCGGCGCTTGACGGCGAGGCTAAAGCGCCTTTTGTATAGAATATAGGACAAAGTCGGTCCGTCAAGCATGCCGCGGGTGAGAGAGCCGAATGGTTGAGTACGCGAGAAAAGGGCTGATAGGACTTCTAACGCCTCAGGCCAACACAACGGTCGAACCGGAATTTTCAATTCTGATGCGGCCAGGCTACGCGTTTCTCAATGCACGTCTCGTCAGTAACAAGCCTACAATTGAAAGCCGCCTTGGCGATTATTTTGATGAGATGGGTGATACGACCAAACAATTCGCCAACGCGCCGATAGGCGCCTATGCCTTTGCCTGTACCGGCGTGTCGTATCTGCAAGGCATTGATCGAGAGCGAACGGCCGTCGAAGCCATTCAAGCAGCACGCGGCCGGCCATTCCTGACAGCCGGACGATCGGTCGCGGATGCCCTGCAAACACTTGGCGCTCTGCGCATCGGTCTCGTCTCGCCATATCCACCTGCCCTGACTGAAGCAAGTATCGGCTATTGGCAAGGCCACGGATTCGAGGTTGCGGCGGTCTCAACCGCATTTAACGACGCCAGCGCCTTTCATCCGATCTACAGTCTTGCCGCATCGACGGCCGAGGCAGCGCTGGCCGACGTGTCTGATAAAGCCGTCGACGCAATCGTGATGCTCGGGACTGGAATGCCGACGCTCGGCCCCATCCTCGCCCATGCAGCCATATCTGAATTGCCAGTATTGTCATGCATGTCCGCTCTGGCGTGGCGCACACTCACTGTGTTCGATCCCAGCCTGAGAGAGATTGCTGCGCTACGCCGTTATCTCGCTGGCGAGGGCTGGCGCGAACGCTACACAGCCACCATTACTCCTTGATCGCCTTGGTCGACCGCAATTTTCGCGCGCGCCGCCACGCGCACTAAAAGGAAGAAACTACTCAAGATAATTGAGATAAGCAGCGACTGCCGTAATCTGTGCCTTAGTCAGGTTGTGCGCAATCGGCTGCATGATCGCTGATGCGTCCGGTTTTGCCGGATCCTGACCCCGCTCTGAGCTCCAGTTCACCAATTTGTTTAAGATGTAGTCGTTGAGCTG
>JAQSCR010000403.1:0-8367 GCA_029945495.1 Pseudolabrys sp.
GCATAGCGCGTGATCATGAAGCCGAGGCCGGAGATGGTGGTGTAGAATTCGGCGATGATCATGCCGATCAGGCCGCGGCCGATGGCAAGCCGGATGCCGGCGATGATGTAGGGCACGGCGAAGGGCAGCAGCACGTCCTGCCACGTCCGCCACTCGCTGGAACGGAACGAGTGCGCGACCTCGAGCATGTTCTTGTCGCATTCACGCACACCCTGATAAGTGTTGATCAGAACCGGGAACACCGCGAACAGAAACACGACGATGATCTTGGCTTTCAGATAGATGCCGAACCACAGCACCAGAAGGGGCACCACCGCGACCAGCGGCGTGGCGTACAGCGCGTTGATCGGTAGGTCGAGCGCCCAGTCGAGCCGGCGGAAGCGCGCCATCGCGATGCCGAGCGGAATGCCGACAACGAGCGAGGCGCTCAAGCCATAGACCATGACCTCGAGACTCTGGCCGAGGTAATAGGGCAACTCGCCGGATATCGTCAGATCGTAGAACGCCACGGCGATTTTCGACGGATAGGTGAAGAAGATCGGGTTGATGAACGGCCCGACGATTTCCCAGACGATCATGATGAACACGACAAAGCCGTAACGATACACCCCCGGCCGCTCCAGCCAGGGCGTCGCGGTTTTGGCAGCCGCCGCCGGGGCAGCAACCGCCCCGGCCTGAACATGATTGGCAACGCTCATTCTAGAACGCCGCGGTCGGGCAGACCGGGCCCTTCCATTCGCCGAGCTGCGCGATCGCCTTCTTGGCGAAAGTCGGATCGACGATCTCTTCGTATTTCGGCGTCTTGCCTTCCTTGATGTTGCCGATCTTGGTCATCAGGTCGGCGGTGAAATTCACCCGCGCGGGGCTGAGGCCAGTGTTGGCGTCCCAGATGCATTCCTTGACCATGAAGTCATAGCTCTCGGACAAGACCTTTTCGGGGTAGCCGGTCTGCTTGACCAGGATCGGCATGATCTTGGCCTTGTCGGTGTAGAGGATGCGGGTCGCTTCGATATTGGCCGAAATGACGGCCTGAATCATTGCCGGGTTGGCCGTGATGGTCTTCTCGGTCGCCGACAGGAACGTGTAGAGGGTCTTGGGCTGCAGCTCCCACATGCGGCCGATCGCATGCAGGTCGGGCACCTTGCTCTTGGCGAACATCTCCTGCTCGACATGCAGGATCGCGGTGTCGACCTGGTTCGCCACCAGCGCCGGCACGTCCTCGCTGGCAATGCTGACGAAGTTGACGTCCTTGGGATCGATCTTGGCGGCGCGCAACACGCTGCGGCTGAGCAGATCGGCAAAGCCGCCCGGCTCCTGGATGCCGATGCGCTTGCCCTTGAGATCGGCCATCGTCTTGATGTCGCCGCGCACCACCATCGAGGCTTCGAACTTCGGCAGATTGGCGGACAATGCTTTCACGGTGGCGCCGTTGGCGCGGCCGATGATCGTCGGTGCGCCGGGCGTCAGCCCGAGATCGATATTGCCGGCGAGCAGTGCGCGATAAACTTTCACGCCGTCACCGAGTGAGACGATGTCGACATCGAGGCCGGCCTTTTTATAAAGGCCGAGCTCTTTGGCAACGATCACCGGCATATGGACGATATTAGGCGGCGAGGTCGGAATACCGATGGTGATCTTGGTCTGGGCCTGCGCCGCCTGCGGCGCGGCAAAGGTGGCGGCGGCAAGCGCGGCCAAAGCCGAATAAACGAACTTGCGCATCGTCTCGTCCTCCCTGTGATGGGGCCGTCAGCGCGGCCCTCTTAACCTACGATCTTGCCGATGATGTTGCCCGATCGATCCCATAATAACAACGAAGGAGCGCAAATCTTCCAGGGATGGGCAGGTTGGGCACCGGACTTGGCTTTTGACGGCGTCGAAGTAGCGTGGCTTATGGCCGGATGGTAGACGCGCACCGCAACCAATGACCAAATCCGTCTTTGAATTCGGAACCAACGGACTGCCGCCGCCGCAAAGCGACGGCCGCCTCGACGCGCCGGCTTTTCACCGCAATCACGAAGCGATCTGGCAGGCCATTGCCGCTTTTCTCCCTGAGAAATCCGGCGCGGTGCTGGAAATCGGCAGCGGCACCGGCCAGCACGCCGTGACCTATGCGCGCCGGTCGCCGCAACTGACGTGGTGGCCGAGCGACATGACGCCGTCGCATCTGGCCAGCATCGAGGCGTGGCGGGCGGCATCCGGCCTCGCCAATTTGCGCGCGCCGCAGCACATCGACCTGATGGAGCCGGACTGGCGCTGGAGCGGCGATGCGGCCGCCGACGACACGCTCGCCGCGGTTCTGTGTTTCAACGTGATCCACATTTCACCGTGGCGCGTGGCGCAAAACCTGTTCGCCGGCGCCGCCCGCATCCTCGGCGACGGCGGCCATCTGCTGCTCTATGGGCCGTACAAGCGCGACGGCGCCCACACCGCGCCGAGCAATGCCGAATTCGACGCCTCGCTGCGGGCGCGGAACCCGGAATGGGGCGTGCGCGACATTGCCGACGTAACGGGGCTGGCGCAAAGCAACGGCATGACGCTCGCCAAAATTATCGAAATGCCCGCCAATAATCTGGTGCTGGCGTTCGAACGGCATTAGACCAACCAGACCAAACGCTTGCCTGAAAGAAACACACGAGGCTCCCATGACAGACGCATATCCGCCGGAACCGAACATGGACATCGCCCATCTGGGCCATCTCGAACTGCTGACGCCGGTCTTCGACAAGAGCGTGCGGTTTTTCACCGAAGTCTTCGGCCTCACCATCTCTGGCGAGAAAGGCGACAGCGTCTATCTGCGCGCCTACGACGATTACGAGCGCTATTCGCTCAAGCTCACAGCCTCCAACACCAACGGCATGAAGCACGTCGCTTATCGCACGCGCTCGCCGCAGGCGCTGGAACGCCGCGCTGCGGCGCTGAAAGGCTCGGGCTTCGACATCGGCTGGAGCGACGGCGATCTCGGCCACGGCAAGACCTTTGTCTGCAAGGACCCTGACGGCCATGTGATCGAACTCTATTTCGATACCGAATGGTATCAAGCGCCGCCGGAACTCAAGCCGTCGCTGAAGAATCAGGCGCAGCGATTTCCCGGCCGCGGCATCAATCCGCGCCGGCTCGATCACTGGAACGGTCTCGCCGCCAATATTTCCGAATGCCGCGAGTTCTTCGAAAAATATCTCGGCTTCCGTCTGACCGAGCGCATCGTACTCAATGACGGCTCAGAGGCTGGCATCTGGCTGACCGCTACCAACAAGTCCTACGACTTCGCCTATACGCGCGACCACACCGGCGTGCCGGGCCGTTTCCACCACATCACCTATGCGCTCAATTCGCGCGAGGAGATTTTGCTCGCTGCCGACGTATTCCTCGAAAACGGCGTATTCATCGAGACCGGGCCGCACAAGCACGCGGTGCAGCAGACCTTCTTCCTCTATGTCTATGAGCCGGGCGGCAACCGCGTCGAAGTCGCCAATGCCGGCGCCAAGCTCATTCTCGCGCCGGACTGGAAGCCGATCACCTGGACCGAGGCCGAGCGCAAGAAGGGCCAGGCCTGGGGCCTCAAGACCATCGAGTCGTTCCACACCCACGGCACCCCGGAAGTGGCGCATAAATAGCGAAGCCACTTATGCCCGGCACCGACATCCCCACCCTCCGCCTGCCCTCGGGCGCGACCATGCCGACCTACGGGCTCGGGACCTGGCGCATGGGCGAGGATATACGTCATCGTGCCGACGAGGTGGCGGCGCTGCGGCACGGAATCGCCCGTGGTTTCAGCCTGATCGACACCGCCGAGATGTATGGCGACGGCGAGGCCGAAAGTATCGTTGCCGAGGCGATCGGGCCGCGCCGCGCCAATGTGTTCATCATCACCAAGGTGCTGCCGCAGAATTCCAGCCGGCGCGGCGCCATCGCCGCCTGCGAGCGCAGCCTGAAGCGTCTCAAGACGGATCGTATCGATCTTTATCTGCTGCACTGGCGCGGCTCGCCGCCGTTGCAGGAGACGCTGGCCGCCTTCGCCGAGTTGAAGGCCGCCGGCAAGATCCTCAATTGGGGCGTCAGCAATTTCGACGCCGGCGAGATGCGCGAACTGTGCGCCGTCGACGGCGCGGCAGGCTGCGCCACCAACCAGGTGCTGTACAATCTGTCGCGGCGCGGTATCGAATACGACCTGATGCCCTTCTGCCGCGAACGGAACATCCCGATCATGGCCTATTCGCCGATCGAGCAAGGCCGCCTGCTAACCCATGCGGGCCTGCGCGCCGTGGCCAAGCGCCATGGCGCGACGGCGGCGCAAGTGGCGCTGGCCTGGCTGTTGCGGCAGGACGGCGTCGTCACGATCCCGAAGGCAACGACACTCAAGCACGTCGATGATAATCTGGCGGCGCTCGATCTGCGCCTGACCGGCGACGACCTAGCGACGCTCGACCGGCATTTCCCGCCGCCGGCCCAGGCCGTGCCGCTGGATATGCTGTGACAGACTAGAAAGATTGCCCCCATGACCCGCCGCAACACCCCGCGTATTTCGTTCATCGGCTTCGGCGAGGCCGGCCAGGCGATCGCCTCGGGGCTGCGTGAGACCGGCATCGAACAGATCGTCGCCTGGGATATCCTGTTCCCGGAAGCCGCGGGCGCGAAGCTGAAGGCCGCCGGCGAGAAATTCGGCGTAAGGCTGGCGGCATCGGCCGCCGACGCGGTGGCGAATGCCGACCTGGTGATCTCGGCGGTGACGGCGGCGTCAAGTCTTGAGGCGGCGCGCTCGGTGGCCCCGCATCTCAAAGGCAATCCCTATTATCTCGACATCAATTCGGTGTCGCCCAGCCGCAAGACCGACACCGCCGCGCTGCTCGAAGGCAAGGCGCGCTATGTCGACGTGGCGGTGATCGCGCCGATCCATCCGGCCCGCCACAGGACGCCGCTGCTGATCGCCGGCCCGCATGCGGAAACGATCGCGCCGCTGCTGGAGGAGCTGGAGATGAAGCTCAGAATCGTCAGCGCGGAAACCGGCAAGGCTGCGGCAATCAAGATGATCCGCAGCGTGATGATCAAGGGCATCGAGGCGCTGACGCTGGAATGCTTCCTGGCGGCGTCGCGCGCCGACCTGCTCGAGGAAGTCACTACCTCGCTCAAGAACAACTATCCGACGCTCGATTGGACCAAGATCGCCGACTACAATATCGAGCGCATGGCCAATCATGGCGAGCGGCGCGCCGCCGAGATGGAGGAATCCGCCGTCACCTTGCGCGAACTCGGCCTCGACCCGCTGATGGTGGAAGGCACGGTCAAACGTCAGCGCGAAATGGGCGCGCTCGGCAAGCAAGACGCCGTGCAGGCCACGCTCGACGGCGGCCGCGCTGCGATGCTTCACGCGGTCAGCGCGGCCAAGCATAAGCAATAATCGCAACACCCACGCAAAAACGGGCCGCTGCGCCTGCAGCGGCCCGTTTCGCTTTCGGACGGACGGAGCGCTACTTCTTGCGCGGCGGCGTCACGATCAGATCGGTAAGCTGTTCCTTGGTCAGCGGCTTGTCGAGGAATTTCAACTTCACAGCGTCTTTCACCGCGCCGTCAAGATCAGCGAAGGTATCGGATTGCAAAGCTTCCTTCGGCTGGAACTTCGCCATCGACTCCTTGAGCATCTCGACCGGACGCTTGATCTTGGCCGAATACATTTCGACCGCCTTCGGGTCCGAATACATCCAGTCCACCGCTTCGCGATAGGCTTCCATGAAGCGAACAATCGCGTCGTGCTTGTTCTTCCACGAGTCGGCATTGACCAGCAGGACGCGCACAGTCTGGCCTCTCAGCGAAGGAACGTCGCTGCCGCGCGCCACGATACTGATCTTGCCGTCCTTGATCTCCTGCAAGCCGAACGGCGGCGCCGACCAGCCGATATCGACCTGACCGGACATGACCGCGGTGAGCGTACCGGCGGGGCCGCCGGTCGCGGTCGGCTTGGCCTTGGCGCCAAGTTCGGTCGTGAAGGCGACAACAAGATTGTTCGACGACGAACCGTTGGTCGAATAGGCAATAGTGTTGTCGGCGGTTGCGTCTTTCAGACTCTGAATCTTGGAATCGGACTTCACGTACCAGAACAGATCGCCCGTGCCGGTGAAGGCCGGCGCCAGAATGCGCACCGGCGCGCCCTTCGAATAGGCCCGCATCACGCCGGCCGCGCCGACGCCGGCGCCGATGTCGGCGGAGCCGGAAATCACCGCCTGTATGGTTTCGCCGGCGCCTTGCGTGCCGACGCTCTCCAGCACCAGACCGTGCTTCTTGAAGATGCCGGCATCCTGGCCGAGCGTCGGCGGCTGGTTTTCCCAATTGTTGATCTGGCCGATCGCCAGCTTGAGCTGATCCTCGGCCACAGCCGCGGTCATGCCGAGCGCCAGCGGCACGATCAAGCCGAGTGCGCCGACAAGCGTGTTGAACGGTTTCATGGTGTGCTTCTCCCCTCGATTTTTGTAATAAATTTTATTGTCGCCCGTATCAGTCTAGATTATTTCCGCCGCGCGGCGGATTTTTTCTTCTTCGTCGCCTTCGCGGCCGGCGCCCGTGCCGGCTTAGCCGACTTTGCCGCGGCCGGCACCGCGCCGCCCGCCTTCGCCACCCGCATCGACCAGTATTCCCACGACCGCGTCAGCCCGGTGGTCTGCACCACGATGTTGCCGGCCATCTGAGTTTCGCCAGATGAAAGGGAGGCGATGCGGTCGCCGATGGTCAGCGCGCGCACCTGATACTCGGCGTTGCGCGCCGAATAGACGCAGCGGAACACGCAGTCCTTCACGCTGGTGCCAACGACGGTGACGCCGTGGCGCTTCATCAGCACCATCCAGTTTGAACCCAGCGCCCGCGCCAGCGAAGCGCCCTCCTCCGGCTTGCACACCAGCATGTTGGTGTCGCCAAATTCGTCGTGCTGGTCCCAGAACGGCGGCTTGATGCCGCCGACCGCGCCGAGATGAAAGACCGGCACATAATCGGTGCCGGTGGCGAGCAGCGGCATGAAGGCCGGGCAATGGTGATGGCACACCGAATTGACCTCCGGCCGCGCCTTGTAGATTTCGCCGTGGATGACCCGCTCGGAATATTGCGATGCGCCCGGCTCGCGGATCGGCTGCGACTCCAGATCGTATTCGATGAAATCTTCCGGCGCGACCAGTTCGGGAGCGCGCGAACGCGACAGCAGATAGCGGTTGGGATTGTCGGGATGGCGCATGCTGACGTGGCCGAAGGCGTCGATGATGCCCTCATTGGCGACAATGCGGTTGGCAAGCGACAGCTCGCGACGGACTTCGACGAGATTGGTGGCCACGGACATTTCCTCTTCTTTTATGTTGGGGCGGGCGCTAACGTGTGTTGGCTGGAGCTTTAAAACGGCGCGGACAAGCCTTCAAGCCCCGCCGGCCAAAGCGACCGCTTCGGCGCGCAATGCCGTGACGAAGCGTTGGGCAAGCGGCGACAATGCCTTGTCTCGGCGCGTCCGCAGAACGATCTCGTGCGTGAAATGAGGCTTTCGCAGCGGTACGCCGACGAGCCGGCCGGCCGCGAGTTCCAGCTTCATCAGGTGCGGTGGGGCTAAAGTCACGCAATCAGACCGTAAAATCAAAGCGCGCAACGCCAGAATGGAATTCGTGCTGACGTAGCTCGCTGGCAACGGCTCGTTTTCCGCCGCGAACAGCACCTCTGTGTGCCGCCACATCGCCGTATGCGCATCGGGTAATACCCATTGAGCATCACGTAGTTCCTGCAAGGCGACATGCTTGCGCCGCGCCAAGGGATGCTGGCGCCGCATGACGACCACCGCAATGTCTTTCAACAGCACATCGGACACAATTTCCCGCGGATCGCCTATCGGCCCGGCCGGACTGACGACGGCGTCGAGTTCGCCGGTGATCAAGCCGCGGATAAGCTGATC
This sequence comes from Pseudolabrys sp., assembly GCA_029945495.1. GTDB lineage: Bacteria > Pseudomonadota > Alphaproteobacteria > Rhizobiales > Xanthobacteraceae > Pseudolabrys. The sequence continues at coordinate 7,913 of JAQSCR010000403.1, forward strand.
GTCGGGGCGCTCATGAATTTGCACCCGAATGTTGGGGCTCTTGTGGCAAATCCGCGCCACGGCGCCGGGCACAAGCGCGACGGACGCGAGCGGCGACGTGCCGATTGCGAGCAGCCCCTCCAGCCCCTCTTTCTTCAACCGCACATCGTTGGCAGCGCGCGCGAGCAAGGACGTCAGCGCCTGCGCATGCATCGCCAGCATTCGGCCGTAATCAGTGAGCACAGCGCCATTGCGTCTGCGTTCGAGCACGCGCACACCCAGGGCCTTTTCCAGCAGCGCCATGCTGCTCGACAGCGCCGGCTGCGACACGCGACGCGACGCCGCGGCCTTGGTGAAAGAGCCGGCGTCGGCGATGGCAAGCAATTCGATCAGGCGCTTGGGGTCGAGTGCCATAATCTCAATTTATGGATAGAGCCGTTATTCGTATTGGACTTGATAGCTGCGCTCCTGTCAAT
>JAQSCR010000403.1:8377-21724 GCA_029945495.1 Pseudolabrys sp.
CCTCGGGTCGGGAAACGAGAGGTGTCACAATGGGCGCGCGGAATGTCTACCTGGTCGGCAGCGTGCCGATGGCGGATGCTGCAACAGTGTTCGAGACGGTGAGCGCGGCGCTTGGGAGCTCGTTGCTGACGCTGCCGGATGGCGAGACCGGCGAGCGGATTGACTGGATCACCTGGCTTGAGCCGGTGTTTCGCGACAATCCCGCCTTCGAGCTGTCGCCCGAAATTTTCCAGTTGCACAGCCTCGCGGCCAAACACCGGCGCTATCGGCTCAAGCCCGGCGTTTCGATCAAGGACGTGCGGTTCGACAATCTTTTCTATGCCGATGTCGCCAAACGGTCCTACGCAACGTTCGCGGCGCTCAAGCGCGCCGGCAAGATTCCACCGCAGGTGAAATTTCAGGTCGACCTGGTGCCGGCGCATTCGGTCATCTGGCTGTTCGTGCAGGAGGACCTGCAGCGCGCCATCGACCCGATCTACAACGACGCGGTCGCGCGCGAGATCGACAAGATCGCAGCGGCAATCCCGCACGAAGAACTGGCGATTCAATTCGATATCGCCTCCGCCGTCTTCGCCCGTCTTGAGCGCAGCGAGCCGGGCCCCTACGGCAAGACCAAAGAGGAAATGCAGGAGACATTTTCGTCCATCGTCGTCCGCCTGGCCGAGCATGTACCCGCCGGCATCGATTTGCTGTTTCACTTTTGTTACGGCGATGCTGGTCACCGCCACGTCATCGAGCCGACCGACATGGGCGACATGGTCGACTATGCCAATCGTTTGAAGCGCCAGCTCAAGCGCGCGATCACGCAAATACATATGCCGGTGCCGCGCGACCGTTCCGACGCCGCTTACTTCGCGCCGCTCCGCCGGCTCAAGCTCGATCCGGCGACGCGGCTTTGCCTCGGACTGGTGCACTATACGGACGGTCTCGAAGGCACCAAGAAGCGCCTCGAAGCCGCGCGGCAATTCGTGCAGGATTTCGCGATCGGTACGGAGTGCGGATTCGGCCGGCGCGATCCCGCGACCGTACCGGCGCTGTTGCGGATCCACGCCGAAGCATCGAAACTCGGTTGAGCGCGCGCATCGTCCACTGCTAAGGTCAATAACTGTCCCGCATGACAGGCCGCGCATTGGTATCTCGCAGCCAACGGCGTGTTTTAACGGCCCGTATCCCGGGCGAGCCGTTGAAATAACGAGCTGGACGCTTGACAGACGACACCGGTTAGGGAGGGTTGCCTGCATGCAGGAACCCGCGCAGATCGTCGTCGACCACATCAGTCATCTCTACCGGCCGCCGCGTGGGCGCGAGGTGCTCGCGCTCGACGCGGTTTCGCTCGAGGTGCGGCAGAGCGAATTCATCGCGCTGCTCGGGCCGTCCGGCTGCGGCAAGTCGACATTGCTTTATCTGATCGGCGGATTCCTGCCGGTGGAAAAAGGCGAGATCCGCGTCGACGGCAAGGCGGTCGCCGGGCCCGGCCCGGACCGCGGCATCGTGTTCCAGCATTTCGCGCTGTTTCCGTGGAAGACGGTGCGCGGCAATGTTCTATACGGGCTGGAACGCCAGGGCATGCCGAAGCCTGAGCGCGAAAAGCGCGCGATGGATTTCATCGAACTCGTTGGCCTGCACGGTTTCGAGGACAGCTACCCGTCGCAGCTGTCCGGCGGCATGAAGCAGCGCGCGGCGATCGCCCGCACGCTCGCCTTCGATCCGAAAATCCTGTTGATGGACGAGCCGTTCGGCGCGCTCGATGCGCAGACCCGCGGCCTGATGCAGATGGAATTGCTGCGCATCTGGCAAAGCCGGCCCAAGACGGTGATCTTCGTCACCCACGACGTGCAGGAAGCGGTCTATCTGGCCGACCGCGTGGCGGTGATGTCGGCGCGGCCGGGCCGCATCAAGACCATTGTCGACACCAAGTTCGACAAGAACGACCCCGATATCTTCAAGAACAAGTTCTTCGTCGAGAAGGTCGATGAAATCTGGAACCTGGTGAAGGACGAAGCCATCAAGGCGCAGGGCACGCGCAGCGCATGACCAAGACCTTCATCCGTTACCTGCCGCTCCTGCTCCTGGCCGTCGTCTGGGAAATGGCGGCACGTCTCGGCTGGGTCTCGTCCACCGCCCTGCCGCCGCTCACCGACGTCGTGCGCGCCTGGGTCGACATGCTGTTCGACGGCGAATTGCTGCGCAACAGCGCCTCGTCGCTGTACCGCATTATCGGCGGACTCGGCCTGTCGATCGTGATCGGCACAGTGCTCGGCATCAGCATGGCCTGGTGGAAGCCGGTCAACGTGCTGCTCGCACCGATCGTCGAGATATTCTATCCGGTGCCGAAGTCGGCCCTGATCCCGGTGACCGTGATCTGGCTCGGCTATGGCGACGGCTCGAAAATTCTGCTGATTTTCCTCGGCTGCATGGTGCCGGTGACCATCGGCGCCTTCAACGGCGCACGCGCCAGCGAGCAGGTGATGGTGTGGTCGGCGCGCAGCATGGGCGCCAGCAAACTGCGCGTGCTGTGGGACGTGGTGATGCCGGGCGCCATGCCGGAACTGCTCAACGGCATCCGCACGGCTTTGGCGCTGTCGTTCATCCTGCTGGTGTCGTCGGAACTGATCGTGGCGCAGAAGGGCTTCGGCTATCTGATCGGCTCGCTTGGCGCCGGCGGCTCCTACGATGCGATGTATGCGGTGGTGCTGACGGTGGCGTTTCTCGGCTTTGCCGCCGACCGCATTTATCTGGCGATCACGCGGCGGACTTTGGCGTGGCGGGCGATGTCATGACGAAGGACGCGCAAGAGACCCAAGAGACGCGAGAGACTATTCACGGCGTTCCGGAAATGCTCGGCCGGCTGGCGTGGCGGCTGATCTGGGGCTTCGCCCGCATCTTCTCCATCGTCGCCCTGCTGGCGGCGTGGGAGATTCTGGCGCGCAGTCACACTTTCACGCCGTTCCAATTGCCGGCGCTCAGCGCCGTCCTGGAACGCATCTGGTCCGACGCCGAAAGCGGCGACCTCGCCATCAACACCGCGCTCACTTTGTATCGCGCGCTGGCCGGCTTCCTCATCAGCGCCGTCGGCGGCATCGCCATCGGCATGGCGATGTCGCGCAACGCGGCGGCCAACTGGTTCTTCGATCCGATCGTCTCGGTCGGCTTTCCGATGCCGAAGATCGCCTTCCTGCCGGTGGTCATCTTGTGGCTCGGCGTCTACGACACCGCCAAGGTCACCATCATCGTCGTCGACGCGATCTTTCCGGTGATCGCGGCCACGGTGATCGCCATCCAGGGCGTCGAGCGCGAATTGATCTGGTCGGCCCGCAATATGGGCGCCAGCAACCGGCAACTGCTGCACCAGGTCATTCTGCCGGCGGCGCTGCCGCAGATCATGACCGGTTTGCAGGTGGCGATGCCGCTGTCGCTGATCGTGGCGGTGGTGGCGGAAATGCTGATGGGCGGCTACGGGCTTGGCGGCGCCATGATGACGGCCTCGCGCTTCGCCAATTCGACCAGCGTCTTCGCCGGCATCGTCGAGATCGCGGTGATCGGTTATGTGCTGATCAAGGCGATGACGGTGATCCGCCGCAGGCTTCTGATCTGGCACCCGGAAGCCAACGCGCCGGCGACGGCGTAACAGCGCGTTTTCTCGTCAGGCCTGTATCGTATGCCGGGCAAATCCGCCCTTCATACGGCTTGCCAAAAACAGTTGGACGCCCGACAATCCGCGCCAATTACGAGGCTTGCCGATGAAACAGCAGGCTCGACAAAACCTTGGGAGGACGCGATGAAATTCCTTAAATTGGCAGTGGCCGGCGCCTGCGCGCTCGGCCTACTCGGCTCCAGCGCCGCGCAAAGCGCGGAGCCGGTGAAGATTCGTATGGCCTGGGTAGCGCCGCTCGCCAACTGGGCATCCGTGGTCCTCGAGAAAAAGGACCTGATGAAGCACTTCGGCAAATCCTACACGCTGGAAGCCGTCCGCTTCCAAGGTACGCCGCAGATGATCACGGCGATCGCCAATAACGAGCTCGAAGTGGCCGACCTCGCCTATTCGTCGCTGGCGATTGCCATCGAAAACGCCGGCCTGACCGATTTGCGCGTTATCGGCGACGAGTTCCGGGAAGGCACACCGGGCTACTACACCGACGGCTACTGGGTGCGCAAAGATTCGGGCATCAACAAGGTCGAGGATCTCAAGGGCAAGGTGATCGGCACCAATGGCGGCGGCAGCGCCGTCGACATCGGCGTGCGCGCCATGCTCAAGAAGCACGGCCTCGAAGACAAGCGCGATTATACGATGCTGGAAGGCCCGCTTCCCGCAATGCCGGCGATGCTCTTGGAAAAGAAGGCCGACCTGATCCCGGGCGTGCTGCCATTCGCGCTCAACCCGCAGCTCAATGCCGACGCAAAGATGCTGTTCAACATCTCCGACGCGCTCGGCCCGATCGACATGATCGTGCTGTGCGCGCGCGAGGATTTCATCAAGAAGAACCGGGCGGCCATGGTCGACTACATGGAGGACCTGCTGACGGTCGTGCACTGGTTCCTCGATCCGAAGAACCATGCTGAGGTGGCGCAGATCGCTTCCAAGATCACCAAGGCGCCGCCCGAGCGTTTCGGCTGGCTTTACACCAACAAGGACAACTATCGCGACCCGAACCTGATGCCGGACCTGGCGGCGCTGCAGAAGAATATCGACGCCACCCGCGAACTCGGCTTCGTCAAAAAGCCCATCGATATCAATAAATTCGCAGACCTGACCCTGGTCACCGAGGCGGCCAAGCGGCTCAAATAAAGGCTTTCGCCTGCCCGATGCAGCCCAAAAGGCCCCGGAGGCACCGCCTCCGGGGCCTGTTTTTGTCCGCCGCGGATCGGCTAAAAAGCCTAAATAAGTCTTTACAAAGATGGTTAATATTGAAAAAATGAAGGTGGCGGCATCACTTATATGGTTAACGGGGCGTTAAGGATGAAAAACCTGTACAAAGTTCTTTGCGGTGCCCTGCTGGCGATCGGAATTGCCAACATTATTCCAACGCCGGCCTCTGCCGGGACCTACTACGACTCGGTCTGTAACTGCCGCAGACCGGATTCCGAATACAACACGCGGCGCGTGGTTCGCGGACCGGCACAGGTTCATACCCGCACCCGGTATGTGGACCACACCCGCGAGGTGAAACGGACCAACCTGGTTCAGGAAAATCGCCTGGTCGTGCACGTCAAGCCGGTGGTCAACCGCGAGATCGTCGTGCATCGCCAGAACACGGTGATCCGCAACATCACGCTGCACAAGGTGAACACCACGAACAAAGAGCGCGTTGAGCACCGCAACGAAACCGTGAACCAGTACGTTCAGGGTGGAACGCGGGTCGTCAACGAACGGCGCGAAGTGCGTGGCGTCAATTGTAACTGCGGCTATAGCGGCGGCGGCGGTTATTCGGGCGGCGCCCGCGTTTCCTATCGCGAGTAGCCTCACCTACCACCGGACCGACAAGCAAAACCGCCCCGCCGGGAAACCAGCGGGGCGGCTTCGCTTTTTAAGTTGCGCCGGAAGGCTTGACCGTGAACGCGGTCAGACCATCGTAATCGGCATCACGCCGAGGAAGTCGCGCTTGCCGACATCGGCGCCGAAGGCGCGGACGATGCCGTAGGCGGCGCTCATGTGGAAATAGAAATTCGGCAGCACGTAGTGGTGCAGGTAATCGGCGCCCTTCATGCGCGCCTGCTTCGGCCCGATCGGGAATGTGATGTCCCGCTCAGTCGAGGCGTCGATCGCCTTGGCATCGAGCGTCTTGATATAGGCCACCGTCTTGGTGAGCCGCGCCTTGAGCGCCTCGATGCTGGTCTCGTTATCCTCGTATTTCGGCGCTTCGACGCCGGCCAGCCGCGACAGGCCGTTCTTGGCCTGGTCGGTGACGATCTGCACCTGACGGGCCAAGGCGAACATATCCGGCGCCAGGCGCCAGCCGAGAAGCACAGCGGGATCGACCTTCTTGGCGGCAGCGTGCGCGGTTGCCTTGTCCAGGACGCCGATCAGGGCGTTAAGACCAATTTCGCAGACTGGCAGGCAAGCCTGTGACATCGAATAAGACATGGAATTTTCCTCGGCAATGATTTCGTAACCGGCGGACGCCGGCGCGGCAGGACGTTGCCACGGCCGCAGGCGGCGGCGCAACATCCTGCTCACGCAGATAGCCATGGCATCGATCGGCGCAAGCCCGCGCTTCGCGAAAGACAGGCGCCGCTACAGCTCTGCCCACTGCCGCAGCAGGTTGTGATAGACTGCGGTCAGCTCGACGTTCGAGGTGTGCTCGGGATGGTCGCGGGCGAGCTTGATGATCGCCATGTCCATGTCGAACAGCAGCGAACGCTTGCTTTCGTCGCGGATCATGCTCTGGATCCAGAAGAACGAGGCGATGCGCGAGCCGCGGGTGATCGGCGTGACGTTATGCAGCGAAGTGGCCGGATAGACGATCATGTCGCCGGCCGGCAGTTTCACGGTGTGCTCGCCGTAGGTGTCCTGCACCACCAACTCGCCGCCGTCATAATCCTCCGGGCCCGAAATGAACAAAGTCGAGGACACATCGGTCCGGATGCGCGCGCCGTTGCCGGCACGGATTGCGTTATCGACATGAGCACCGAAGGTCATGCCTGCGTCATAGCGGTTGAACAGCGGCGGAAACACCTGCTTGGGCAGTACCGCCGACATGAACAGGCTCGAACGTCCGAGCGCATCGTGCACCATGTCGCTCAGCTCGCGCGCTTCCGGCGCCGACTCGGGCAGTTGCAGATTGAACTTCACCTTGGCCGACTGATGCCCGGCGGTGACGCGGCCGTCGACCCAGGCCGCCTTCTCCATCACCTCACGGCAACGCGCCACTTGCTCGGCCGTGAGGACATTGGGAATGTGAATCATCATCGCGACATTCTCACGTCTTTGCGCATGATCTTGTCCGAAAACCGGTTCCCACTTTTCGGGACCATGCGCGTCACCACTTAATTCGGTAAGACAGCGACGCCGAGCGCCCGGAACCCGGCACGGCATGACCGCCATAATACTGCGCGTAGTACAGAACGTCGGTAAGGTTGTAGATGTTGAGCTGGATGGTCGACTTGGCATCGACCTTGTAGCTCAGCATCGCATCGAACTTCCAAAACTCCGGGACGTACGCCGTGTTGGTCGTGTTGGCGTGGGCCATCGATTGATACGTCGCGCCGCCGCCGACGGTCCACGCCTGGGCGACGTCATATGTCGTCCATAGCGTAATATTGTGGCGTGGTGCATTCGGCAGCCAACGGCCTTGCTGCGACAGATCGCTGTTCTTGACGATCCTCGTGTCGAGATAGGTGTAGCCCGTCATGATCTGCCACTTGTCGGTGAGTTTACCGGCGGCGCCGACTTCGAAGCCCTGCGAGCGAGCAAGACCATCAAGGATCTGAACCGTCGTGTTGAGCGGATCGGCCGGAACACGCAGGTTTTCCTTGTCGATTCGGAACACCGCGCCGGTGAGGCTGAGGCCGCCGCCCAGCACATCCACCTTGACGCCGGCTTCATACGAGATGTTTTTCTCCGGCGCGAGTGAGGTCGTGCCGGACGACAATGTCCCGAGCTCGGCCGACGGATTGTAGGAATTCCCATAAGCGACATAGACGCTCGAATTCGACGTCGGATGGTAGACGCCGCCGAAACGGTAACTGAGCATGTTGTCGGTGTTCTTGAGATCGTTCGCGCCGGCGGCGGCGCTTGCGTCAACATAGTGTGTTGCGAAGCGGTCAAACCGCACCGAGGTTAGCAACTCGAAATACTTCGTGATCTTCATCTGATCGGAGGCATAGACGCCGATATTGGTCGACAGAGTCGTGTTGGCCGGCACGATGGTGTTGGTCGCCGCCGCAACGCCACCGGACGACGGGTCGGCGAGGCTTGTCCGGCAAGCGACGGTGCCGCCCGCGCACAGATCGGTGCGCGATTGGTTGCGGGTTTCGCGCGACACCTCGACACCGGTAGCGACCGTGTGACTGATGACGCCGGTGTCGAACTTGCCGGTGAGGTCGGTCTGGTTGACGAGATACGTTGCGTCGGTTTCCCGTTCGCGCCGTTCACGACCGATGGTCATGCTATCGACAGGGTAGCCGGCGCTCGCGGCGCCGGCCGTGTTGCCGTTCTGGAACACGGTGTTGCTGGCATCGCCGAGGCTGCGCGGCGCCGTGACGCGCGAGAAGCGCTCGTTGTCGATGTAGCGGGTGCCGTTGGTCAGCTTGAAGTTGCTGCCAAGGTCGCGCTCGATCGTCGCCGTCAGGATATGGGTTTCGGTGGTGACGATGTCGCGCAACGGGCCGGTGGCGATGCCGTACCAGTTTTGCCGGTTGACCGGCACCGGAGTGACGGCACTGCCGTCGCCGTTATAGCCGACACGACCGGGAGTCATGTTTCCGGTCGTCGCGCTGTAGCCCGGCAGCGGCAGATACGGCACGCCGTAGTCCGGCACGCTCTCTTCGCCCTGATAGATGTAGGACAACGTCGCTTTGGTGTTGTCGTCGAGCGGCGCGCTGACCGACGGCGCCACGCCCCAACGCTTGGTATAAACATTGTCGCGCGTCGGCGTCGGCACGTCCTGATACAACGCCGCGATGCGGCCCGAGACATTGCCGTTCTTGCCGCTGGCATCGAGGTCGGCGCGGTAACCGCCGGCCGATGTGCCGGTGGCAGTGCCTTCGACAAAGGTGGCGCCGGTCGGCAGCTTGGTGACGTTGTTGATAGCACCGCCGGTCGAGCCGCGGCCGAAGGCGAAAGCCGACGGACCTTTATAAACTTCGACCCGGTCGGTGTTGAACAGGTCACGCGAGTACCAGCCGGGATCGCGGAAGCCGTCGCGGAAGATATCGCCGCGCGCGGCGAATCCCCGAATGATCGGGCTGTCGCCCTGCTGACCGCCCTCGCCGGCCGAAAACGTGATTCCCGGTACTGAACGCAACGCGTCTTCCATGCTGACGGCGCGCTGTTCCTGGATCACCTGCTGCGGCACCACGTTGACCGTTTGCGGCGTGTCCTTGAGCGGCGTCTGCAGGCGCGTGATCGACTGCTGGGTGGCCTGATAGCCGCCCTGATCGCCGGTGACGTCGATGGTCGGCAGTTGCAGGCTGCCCTCCTGTCCGGAGGCGGCGGTGGCGCCCATCAGCGAGGCCAGACTAACCGCGGTCAACAGACCGGCACGACTGGCGGATTGGAAGCGCGTATTGGTCAACGGCGATGTCTGGCCGCCGAATGGCGCGGCCATATGGGTTTCGACGTGAATTTGTCCATCGCTGGATTGCAAAACCCGGGCGTCATAGCGACGACCATTGACCGACGACGACCGATTACTTGCGCCAACACCATTCATCTTGCACCCCCAAAATAATTACTATACTTTAGAACCGTAATAATCATCATGATTACTAGGAGTTATTTGGAACCACGAACTGTATTCGAGGTCAAGAACTAGTTGGCTCACAAGCATAACTATGGAATTAGAATATTTTTAAACTAGGTTTTACTGTTTTGAATACTTATAATCTGCGATTTTACTGACGATTTCTATTTCCATCGCCGCAAAGGCTGCTATAGCTCCGCCGGAACCGCTTTCACGGGAGCCTCGGCAATGGCGGATACACGCGCGGCACGGCTTCGCCGCCTTTGGCTCAATGTGCATCTATGGATTGGTGTCGGTCTGGCGCTGCTGCTGATCCCGATTTCGATTTCCGGTGGGCTGCTGGTCTGGCACGACGAGATCGACGCACTGCTGACGCCTCAGCGTTATGCGGTGAGCGGCGCGCAGGTCGCTTTGCCGCCGTCGGCCTATTTGGCCAAGGCCACCGAGGCGGTCGCCGCCGATCCGCAAAAACTCCAGGCGACTGGCCTGCGCTACCCGGAGCAGCCGGGCCGGCCGGTGCAGATGATGGCGCGCGCGCAGCAAAGCGAGAGTGGCGGCCGCCCGCGCTTCGTCACGGTGTTTCTCGATCCGCCGACCGCGGCTGTGCTCGACGTGATGGAATTCCGCGCCTCGTTGATCGGCTTCCTGCACGTCTTCCACGAGAACCTGACGATCCCGCAATATAGCGGCCGCCAGATCGTCGGCTGGGCCGGCGTCGGCATGCTGATCCTGTCGCTCACCGGCATCTGGCTGTGGTGGCCGCGCAATGCGTCGTGGTTGAACCTGCTGCGCGCGCTGCGCTGGACGCGCTCATCGCGCTTCACCTTCAACCTGCACAACATGCTCGGCTTCTGGATTGCACTGCCGCTGGCGGTGGTTTCGCTGACCGGCATCTATCTGTCTTTCCCGCAGACGGCACGCAGCATGATGTCGTCGATGGCGACCATGAGCCCGCAGGGCCAGCGCGGCGGCTTTGCCGCCGAGGTTGTGGCCCAGACCGAACTGACCGCGGACCGCGCGCTGCAGATCGCGCAGGCCGCCGCGCCGAACGCCACGCCCGTGACGCTGTTCCTGCCGACCGTGCAACGTGGCTCTGGCGGCGGCGGCAATCGCGGCCTCGCCTGGCGGATTCAGCTGACGCGCGCGACCGGCGATGAGCCCGTCACCGTCATGGTCGACGATCGCGGCGGCCGCGCCACGATGGCGCCTCCCCCGCAGAGCGGCGACCGTGCCGCCTCCTGGATCCGCTGGATTCACGAGGGCAGCCATAGCGGCCCGGTATGGACAGCCATCGTGTTCCTGACCGGAATATTCCCGACCATTTTCGCCGTTACCGGCGTGATCATGTGGCTGCGCAAGCGTGCCAGCCGCAAGGCGCTCGATGGCAAGCGCGAAGCCGTACAATTGAAACCGGCGGAATGACGCAATTGCGCGATATTGTTACAGTAGGCAGGCGGCCCGGAATGAGACAGAACAGAACCTCGATGACACGTCACACCCCTAGGCTGCGATACCGGGCGCTTCTGGCGCTCATGCTGGCGATCGGCTTGACGCAGCCGATTGCCGGCCTGTCGCAGACCGCGCCGGCGGCGCCGCCGATCACGGCGCCGGCCGCCCTACCGGCTGTCGCGGTCCCGTCTCCGGTTGTCGCCGTGCCGGCACCCGCTGCCGCGCTGACGCTGCCGCGCGACCTGTCACCGTGGGGCATGTTCGTTGCCGCCGATATTGTCGTCAAAGCGGTCATGCTCGGCCTGGCCTTCGCCTCGGTGCTGAGCTGGACCATCTGGTTCGCCAAAGCGATCGAGCTGATGGCCGCGCGCCGCAAACTGCGTCACGCCATCGATGCGCGGGCGCGGGCCCGCAACTGGGACGAAGCCGCCGAGGCGATGACGCTGCACGACGGCAGCGCGGCGACGATGGTGCAGGCTACAGACGCCGAATTGCGGCTGTCGGCCGATGCGCTGTCGCCGGACGGCGTCAAGGAACGCATCGGCTCGCGGCTGGAGCGCGCGGAAGCCGCCGCCGGCCGCGCCATGATCCGCGGCACCGGCATGCTGGCCACGATCGGCGCCACCGCGCCCTTCGTCGGCCTGTTCGGGACCGTGTGGGGCATCATGAACAGCTTCATCGGCATCTCGAAAGCGCACACCACCAATCTCGCGGTGGTGGCGCCCGGCATCGCCGAAGCCTTGCTGGCGACCGCGCTCGGCTTGGTGGCGGCGATCCCCGCCGTGGTGATGTACAATTTCTTCTCGCGCTGGATCGCCGGCTATCGTGCGCTGCACGCCGATGCCGCGGCCGAAATTTTGCGCATCGTCAGTCGCGACCTCGACCGCGGCGCCTTCGACCGACGCTGGGCGGAGCGCCGCCGCGGCATCGCGGCGGCCGAGTGAGGCAGCATGGGCGTTAAACTCGACCATAGCGGCGGTGACGGCCTCGACGAGATCCACGAGATCAACGTCACGCCGTTCATCGACGTCATCCTGGTTCTGTTGATCATCTTCATGATCGCGGCGCCGCTGGCGACCGTCGATATTTCGGTCGACCTGCCGTCGGCCAATGCCGAGCCCAATCCGCGCCCGGACAAGCCGCTGTTCCTCACGCTCAAGTCCGACCTCAGCCTGGCGCTCGACAACGACGCCATTGCGCGGCCGACGCTCACCGCCTCGCTCGACCGCGCCACCTCCGGCGACAAGCAGCAACGCGTGTTTCTGCGCGCCGACAAGACCGTGCCCTATGGCGAGCTGATGGTGCTGATGAACGAATTGCGCGGCGCCGGCTATCTGCATGTCGCGCTGGTCGGGCTGGAAGCCGGCCAGGTCGCGCCAAAGGCCGAACAATGATGGCCGGCTCGCCGCAGTCGCTGCGCTGGGCCGCGTGCTTTGCGCTGGCGCTCGGATTTCATGGCGCTGGTGCGGCGGCTTTGCTGGCGCGCTGGAACGACAGCGCCGATCTGGTGGCAAACGCGCCGCTGATCATGATCGATCTGGCGCCCGAGGCCGCCGCGCCGACAACGACGCCGACCGAATTGCCGCCAGACGTCGTCGAGAGCAAACTGGTCGAGCCCACGCCCGAGCCGGAACCGCCGCCGCAACAAGTCGAACTGCCGCCCGATCCGGCGCCGAAACCGGAGTTGACGGCGACGCCGCCGCCCAAGCCGGTCGAGAAGAAGGTGGAAAAGAAGAAGCCGCGTCAGCGCGAGGCCAGCATTGCCCGCGCGCCCAGCGCGGCAGACATCAAGGCCGACCGCGCCGCCGCACCGCTGCCCGGCGCTTCCGCGCGCGATTCCAATGCGCTGCCAAACTGGACGTCGCAACTCGTCTCGCGCCTGGAACGCTACAAGCGTTATCCGTCGGAAGCGCAATCGCGCGGTGAGACCGGCGTGGTGCGGCTGGCCTTCAGCGTCGACCGCGCCGGCGGCGTGCATCATGCGCGCATTGTCGGAAGCTCCGGCTCAAGCGTGCTCGACCGTGAAACGCTATCGCTGGTTGAACGGGCCACGCCATTGCCGGCGCCGCCGCCCGAACTGAGCGGCGCGCAAGTCGCCGTCGTGGTGCCGATCCGCTATAACATGCGCTAATTTGATTCAAATTTTAATGAACTGAATTCGCATTTTCCGTTGTGAATCAACGCAATTCCGATTCGTGATTAACCATAATCAAACCTGCTTAGAAACAATTTGATACACAACCTTGCGGCCATCTTCGCGCATCGTAAGGATGGTGCGCGGCTTGACGACAATGTGCCTGCCGAGTGTCCGGTACACGCACGTTGGTATAATTATACGGACCCGGACCTCCCGGCCAACGAGTTGGGATTTGAAGATGAGACGGTCACTTGCAATTCTGATCACATGCGCCGTCGCGGCAGGTCTCGCGACGCCGTCGCACGCCACCGCGGACAAACGCGGCGAGCGCTTTGCCAACACCGAGCCTCTCGAAACCAT
>JAQSCR010000404.1:0-19732 GCA_029945495.1 Pseudolabrys sp.
TATCGGTATGTCCTTGGCACCGTCGTCGAGGCGCCAGTCGATCGTCGGCGACGGCAGCGCCACGTAAAACGGCACGCCGTTGTCCTTGGCGGCGAGGGCCTTCAGGTAGGTGCCGATCTTGTTGCAGACGTCGCCGCGCGCCGTGGTGCGGTCGGTGCCGACGATGGCGAGGTCGACCATGCCGTGCTGCATCAAATGGCCGCCGACATTATCGGCGATGACGGTGTGCTTGACGCCGTGCTGGCCGAGTTCCCAGGCGGTGAGGTTCATGCCCTGATTACGCGGCCGCGTCTCATCGACCCAGACATGGACCGCCATGCCGCTGTCATGCGCTTTATAGATCGGCGCCAGCGCCGTGCCCCAGTCGACCGCCGCCAGCCAGCCGGCATTGCAGTGGGTCAGGATGTTCAGCGGGGCGCCGGATTTTCGCGCCGCGATGTCGCGCAGCATCGCCAAACCATGATCGCCGATCGCGGCGTTGGTCGCCACGTCCTCTTCGCAGATGTCGTGCGCGCGCCGGTAGGCGGCCGCGACGCGCTGCTCGCGCGGCAGGTTGCGCAAATGCGTCCGCATGGTATCGAGCGCCCATTGCAGATTGATGGCGGTGGGCCGCGTCGCCAGCAGCGTATCGTAAGCGCGGTCGAGATGGTCGTCGGAAGGATCGGCAGCAACGGCCAGGCAGATGCCATAGGCGGCGGCGGCGCCGATCAGCGGGGCGCCACGAACCTGCATCGACTTGATGGCGCGCGCGGCGTCTGCAAGCGTGCGCAGCTGCACGACGGCGAACTGATGCGGCAGCAGCGTCTGATCGATGATCTCGACTGTCTTGCCGTCCGCCGCGACCCAGATCGTGCGATATGGTTTGCCGTCAACGCGCATGGCGGCAGTTATAAGGCCGCCGATGGTATAGTTCAATCGTTCGGGCCGGCCGCGCTCACTTCAGCAGCGACGTCATGATGCGCTCGCGCGTCAGCGGCAGATCGCGGATGCGCGAGCCCAGCGCATGCGACACAGCATTGCCGATGGCCGCGGCGGTGGGGCCCGCGGTGGCCTCGCCGACGCCGAGCGGCATGTCGCTTTGCGTCGGATTGATCAGCGCGACAGCGATCTCCGGCACTTCGCTGAACTTCAGCACCGGGTAGCTGTCCCAATCGAGCGACGCGGGGCCGTTGTCGAGCCGCACTTGTTCCTTCAGCACCCAACTGGCTGACTGGATGATGCCGCCTTCGAGCTGGTTGATGGCGCCGTCCGGATTGACGGCAAGCCCGGCATCGGTGGCGCACCAGACATGGCGCAGCCGGATTTCGTCATCGACCTCGAGATCGACTACCACGGCCGAATAGGCGGCGCGGTTCTTGTAGCGCGCGAACGCAATGCCGCGACCGCGGCCGTCGCCGCCCGGCGCATTGGCCTGCCACTTAGCCATGGCGGCCACGTGTTCGATCACCGCTCGCGCGCGAGGGTCGCTGACGATGGATAGCCGGTAGGCGACCGGATCGACGCCGGCGCGCTCGGCCAGTTCGTCGATGGCGCATTCGAGCGCGAAGACGTTCGGCATGGCGCCAAGGCCGCGCAGCGCCGAGACGCGCACCGGCGTCTCGGTGACCATGTGATGGATGATACGCTTGTCGGCGATATCGTAGAGCGGGTCGGCATTGCGGGTGGCGCCGCCGCCGACGGCCTCCGGCACTTCGCCCGCCTGCGGAAACGGCTCCTGATCCGGCAAGGCATAGCCGGCGAGCAGCGCGTTGCCGCCGCCGGGGCGGCCATTGTGATTGCCGCTCCAGATTTCGGCGGTCCAGTCGGCCGGTTTGCCGGCGGCATCGACCAGCGCGCGCACCTTCACCAGCATGGCCGGGCTCTTCGGCTCGTGGATGAACTCTTCCTCGCGCCGCCAGCGCACCCGAATGGGCGTGCCCGGCATCTGTAGGGCGATCACGGCCGCGTCGGCGGCGGCGTCGTCGGCGCCGTTATGACCGTAGCAGCCGGAGCCCTGCACGTGGTGCACGGTGATGGCCTTGGCCTCTAACTTGAGCATGCGCGCCAGCGCGCCGCGCAGCGGGAACACGCCCTGGCAATGTGTCCACACGGTAAGATGGCCGTCGCGGAATTCGGCCAGGCCGCAGGACGGCGAAATGGAGGCATGCGCCAGATAGCCGCGCGAATAGGTTGCCTCGAAGCGTTGCTTGCCTTGCGCGTCGACGGGCTCGGGCGAGCCGAGCAGGCGGTCGACGACCGGGCGCTGCAGCAGCCAGTTGGCTTCCTGCTGCAGCGGCGTCGGCGTTTCGACGTGCTCCCACGTTACATGATTGACGGCGGCGGCGCCGGCGAGTTCGACGGCGTGTTCATCATCACCGACGATGGCGAGGAAATCGCCGCTGCGCACGAAAGAGATCGGGCCCTTGGCGGCGCGGCGGATCGCGTCCACATCGATCGTCCCGATGGTCGCAGCCCTGTTCGGCTGACGCACCACGCGGGCGTGTTTCATGCCGGCAAGCCGCATGTCGTGAATGAACACAGGCTCGCCGAACAGCTTGGCCGGCAGGTCAGTGCGGGCGCTGCTACGGCCGACAAACGTCAGATCGGCGGCGGCCTTGCGTTTGGCCTGGCCGCTGGCATTGACCGCAAGATCGACTGCGCCGGCAAGCGTCCAGTAGTCCTGGCCGGTCGCGGCGCCGTTGCGCAGGAACTTGCCGTCGCGCACGCTGAGTTCGTCGGCGCTGCAGCCCAGCACCTTGGCGGCAGAATCGAGAAACAGCGCGCGCACGTCGGCGCAGGCCTGACCCATGGCGAGACCGCCGAACTGGATCGACTGGCTGCCGGCGGTATAGCCCTCATTGGGCATATGGTCGGTCGCGCCGGAGCGCACGGTGACCCGCGTCATCGCCACGTCGAGTTCGTCGGCGGCGATCTGCGCCATGGCGGTGAGCACGCCCTGGCCGAGTTCGACGCGGCCAGTGTTGACGGCAACCTTGCCGGCTTCGGGGAACGACACCCACAGATCGAGACGCGGATTGTCGTTGAGCGGGCCGGGGAGGGTGTTCATGATTTAAACGTCCCCAAGCATCACGGCGGCCGCCTTTTCGACCGCGCGCAGGATGCGGTTGTGCGAGCCGCAGCGGCAGATATTGCCATCGAGCGCCAGCGCGATCTGGCTCCGCGTCGGCGACGGATTTTTCTCGAGCAGCGCCTTGGCCGAAATCAGAATACCGGACAGGCAATAGCCGCATTGCCCGGCCTGCTCGTCGATGAAGGCCTGCTGCAGCGGATGCGGGCGCTCGGGCGAGCCGAGGCCTTCGACGGTGGTGACATGTTTGCCGGCGACGCTCCAAGTGGGCTTGGTGCAGCATTTCTCCGGCTGACCGTCGATCAGCACCATGCAGCAGCCGCATTGCTCGAGGCCGCAGCCGAAGCGCGTGCCCATCAAGCCCAACTCGTTGCGCAACACATCGAGCAGCGGCGTCTCTTCATTGTCGAGCGCGACGCTGACCGGCTTGCCATTCACGGTGAACTGGAAAGCCGCCATGGTCAGAATCCGAATTGCTCGCGCAATATGCGTTCGTCGAGATTATGGCCGGGATCGAACAGCATGTTGAGCGAAATGCTGTGATCCATGCTGATGGTGACGCTGGTCACGTCGCGCACCTCGTCGTGATCGGCGACCGCGGCGACCGGCCGCTTGCCGGCGTCCTGCACCTCGATGGTGACCTTGGCCTTGTCCGGCAGCAGCGCGCCGCGCCAGCGCCGCGGCCGGAACGGGCTGATCGGCGTCAGCGCCAGGAGCGGCGCGTTGATCGGGATGATCGTGCCCTGCGCCGATAAATTATAGGCGGTGGAGCCGGCCGGCGTCGCCACCAGCACGCCGTCGGCGACCAGTTCGGTCAGCCGTTCCTGGCCGTCGATGAGGATGCGTAGATGCGCGGCCTGCGCGCCCTGGCGGAACAGCGACACCTCGTTGATGGCGCGCGCCTCGTGCACTTTGCCCGACGTATCGCGCGCCTGCATGACGAGCGGGTGGATGACGGTCTTGTGCGCGGCGGTGAGGCGCTCGACCAGGCCATCGAGATCGAACTCGTTCATCAGGAAGCCGACGGTGCCGCGGTGCATGCCGTAGATCGGCTTGTTCGAGGTCATATAGCTGTGCAGCGTTTGCAGCATCAGGCCGTCGCCGCCGAGCGCGACGATGACGTCGGCGTCCTTCGGCTCGGCATTGCCGTAGCGGGCGACGAGCTGCGCCAATGCGGCGCGCGCCTCCGGCGTCTGGCTGGCGACAAAGGCGATGCGCCGGAAGGTCTGGGTCGGGGGACTCATGAGCGCACTCTAAGACAAGACTAAAAGCGCAGCAAAACCGGTCGCGCGCTGCTCGTCTATACGACTTCGGGCAAGATTGTCGAGGCGGCGGGGGAGGCCTTGGGAATGGCGTCGCCAGATGCTTTTACAGGCTGAAATAATAGCGGTGCGGCTATGAATTCGGTGTCCCGGGCGCAGCGCGGCGCGCTTGCGATGCGCTGCAGACCCGGGACCCCGATTGCTAAAACAAGCTGGGTCCCGGATCTGCGGTGCACCGCTATAGCGCGTCGAAGACGCGCGTAAACGCGCTTATGGAGCGCTGCACCGCGTCCGGGACACTATGCCGCTAATAGCTCGCCTTGCCGTCGATCACGGCTTTGAGCTCGATATATTCTTTGCAGTCTGTATTACCGCAGAGCAGGTTGACCTTCTGCAGATCGTCGAGCGCTTTGAGGCGGTTGCCCTGCTCCATCTGCCACATGCCGTAATAGGACCATGTGCGGGTGTGGTTCGGGTCGGCCTTCAGCGCCGCCTCGTACCAGATTTTCGACTGCTCGTAGTTGCCGAGCTTGCGGTTGGCGTAGCCGATATAGTTGGCGACGTCGGGATGATTATCATGGCCGAGCCCGTGCATGGCGGCGATGCCGGCCTGATAGTGACCGGCCAGGATCAGTTCGCGGGCGGCGCGATAGTCGCGCAGGAATTTTGCATGTTCTTTGGCTTGCGCGAGCTGCTGCTCCTGCTGCTCGATGGCACTGCCTTCCTTTTTCCTCTTCTTCTTGCCGTCGTCGGTCGGCGGCGGATTGTCGGTGCCCATCGCATAAAGCGGCTTGGCGCCGATGGCCGTCATCAACACGGCGGCGGCCGCGAGCACGGTCAGGTGACGAAGGGCTTGGTTGATGCGGAATCGCATAGGCGGAACCTCGTCTGTTGGGAACCGGCGCGGCGCCAGACTAAGACAGATCCGGACGGCTCGAAAAAAACAAATCGTGATAGACCGGGCGTCGGCTAATAGCTCGATATGGGATCGGGCCGGTAGCCTTGAATGGCGCCGGACCCGGTGCTCTGGGTCGGCTTCTGGGGTTTTTCCGCGCTCGGCTTGGCCACTTTTTTCTTGGCCACGGGCTTCTTCGTCGGGGTGCCGTCGGCACTTGTCGGCGAATTGCCGGCGCTTTGGGCATAAAGGGAACTCGTGCCGATGCTGGTTGCCAGCAAGGCAGCCGCGGCGGCGATGCCGGCATGGCGGAAAAATCTGGTCAGGGTCATGGCGAGCCTCTTTCTGCTGATGGCCGTGCGTTCAAACCGCTCGGCAATGTGTGCCGATCATTGGAGAACAATTCACAGGCGGGCCTAGTCCATGCCTTGGCTAAAAAAATAGCCGCCATGATCCGGCCCGATTTCCGACACCCCGCAGGCGGGTGGCTGAACGGCGGATAACCGCAGCCTCAGAACGCGTTCAGTGCGGCATGACCATAGTCGCGGCAACGGTTGGTGAGACGCCAGCCGGCCGAAACTTAACCGGGCGCCCGGCCACCCGACCAGAGGAATACGACCATGATCAAGATTTTGAGCGCTGCCGTCATCGCGATGAGCCTGGTTGCCGCCCCGGCGCTGGCGCAGGGCACCGCGCCTGTCACCGGCGCCAACACGTCGGTGAATGTCACGACGCCGGCCAAAGTCGATGCCAAGGCCAAGCTGCATGCGAAGGCGATCAAAGGTGTGCACAAGTCGCACGTCAAACATGCCAGCAAGCACACCGCCAAGTTCAGCAAGCATGCGGTCCACCACGTCAAGAAGCTGAAGCATGTCGCGCATGCCAAGCCGATCAAGCACGTGAAGCCGATCAAGCACGTCAAGCGCATCAAGGCGGCGCCGGCGCTCAACACCGCCGGCTGATCGCCAAGCCGCGATTGTCGAGCCGCGACTTTCGATAAAAATACAACGAGCAGGCGCCGCCGGAGTGAACCACACCGGCGGCGCTTGACTCATGGCCGCATAAAATGGAACATTTTAATTGTTAATTGTGCTGGTTCCCCGGGTCGCTCCGGGGACGAAAGAGGGAACACGGGATTTCGCGCATTCGGCTTGGTTCGTTTCATTCCGAATAGGCGTCAATCCGTGGCTGCCCCCGCAACTGTAAGCGGCGAGCCCGCGTCCATACGGCCACTGGGGTCCTTCGGGAGCCTGGGAAGGCCGGACGCAACTGGGCATTGACCCGCGAGCCAGGAGACCTGCCAGCGCGGTCACCCAACCGGTGGACGGGAGGTCCATACGGAGCGCGCTTTCGCAGCGGTGACGTCAATGCCGGTGCGATGGCTCGTGGACATAACTTCCCACGACATCGACAGGTAAACGTAACGCGCGTTTTTAAAGCGTCGTGTCGCGTTTTCATGTCCTTCGCATCGGGTTTGGTCTCACCCGATGCGCCCGCGAAACCGCGGGCGCACACGAAGGAATATTGCGTCATGGGAATACCGAAGAAATTTCGGCTACAGCGTAGCCTATGCCGCGCGCTGGTCGCGCTCGCTGGACTGACGGCGTCCGCCGCTGTCGCGCAAACCACCGTGCTGCCGACGGTCGATGTCTGGGCCAGCCGTACCGATACCGGCATCGCCGGTGCATCGACCAGCGTCATCACCGCGGAAGCCATTGCGCGCTCGCCCGGCGCCACGCTCCAGGACCTGCTGTCGCGTGAAGCCGGCGTGCAGACTTTCAGCACCAGCGGCGCCAAGAACGGCGCCGGCACCACAGTCGATTTGCGTGGCTTTGGCGCCACCGCCGCGTCCAACACGCTGGTGCTTCTCAACGGTCGGCGGCTGACCGATATCGACTCATCCGGAATTGATTTCAGCACTATCCCGCGCGACAGCATCGAGCGCATCGAGATCACGCGCGGCAACAGCGGCGCCGTGCTGTATGGCGACGGCGCGGTTGGCGGCGTCATCAACATCATCACCAAGACCGGCGTCGACAAGTCGCCATCGGCGCGGGTCGAAGCCGGCTTCGGTTCGTTCAATCAGCGCGAGCTCAACGCCATTACGTCGGCATCGCACGGGCCATTCGCCGTGTCGGTCGCCACCAATGCGGTGAATTCCGATGGCTACCGGGTCAACGACTACCTGCGCCAGCGCAACGCGATCGCCGACCTGCGTTACACCGGCAGCGACGGCAAGGCGTGGGTCAATCTGGCCAGCGACGACCAGCAGCTCGGTCTGCCGGGCGCGCGCCTGGTCACGCTGACCTCGAGCGAACTCGACAGCGACCGGCGCGGCGCCACGACGCCGACCGCATTCTCGAAGAAATCCGGCAACAGCCTGACCTTCGGCGTGTCGCGCACGTTCGGGCAGGGCGTGGAGCTGATCCTCGACGGCAATCTGCGCCGCAAGGACCAGACGGTGTTTTCGTCGTTGTCCGGCTTCGATACATCGGACGTGCGCACGCTGACCGGCGGTTCGGTGACGCCGCGCGCGATCATCGACGGCCGGCTGTTCGGCATGGCGACCAAGATTACGACGGGCTTCGACTATTATAACTCTTCGCTCGAAGCGCGGCGCAGCGTGGCGCTCAACGATCCGGCGTACGACAAGTATAACCTCAATCAGCAATCGGTCGCGGGCTATTGGCAGCAGAGCCTGGCCTTGGCGCCGACGACCGATATTTCGTGGGGCGGGCGGCTGCAGCGCACCAAGCTCTCGGCCAGCGATGTCTATGACCCGACAGCGCCCGGTGCCTTTGGCGCGCAAGCGACGCCGCTCGACACCGCGGAGACCAATTACGCCTTGCATCTTGGCGCCGAGCATCGGTTCTCGCCCGGCATCGCCGTGTTCGGCCGCGTCGCGCGCAGCTTCCGCACGCCGAACGTCGACGAACGTATCGGCGTCAATGCCTTTCCGGTCGACTTCAAGCTGAAGACGCAGACCTCGGTCGACTTCGAGGCCGGCGTGCGCGGCCGCGTCGGCCCGCTCGAATACCAGTCGAGCGTCTACCAGATGCTGCTCAACAACGAGATCCTGTACATTCCGTTTCCGCCGACCGGCGCCAACATCAATCTCGATCCGACCAAGCGCTTCGGCGTCGAGAATGCCGCGACCTTGCATCTGTCCGACGACCTGCGCGTGAAAGGCGGGCTGACCTACACCCGCGCCACGTTCCGCGAAGGCATCTATGCCGGCAACGACGTGCCGCTGGTGTCGCGCTGGACCGGTAATGTCGGCCTGTCGTGGAATATCTACCAGAAGCTCGCGGTGTTCGACGCGGTGGTAAATTATGTCGGCGCGCGCCGCATGGACAACGATCAGGCAAATTTCCAGCCGACCATCCCGGCGCACGTCACCGTCGATCTGCGTCTCGGCGGCGAGTACCAGCATCTGTTCTGGTCGGCGTCGGTGCAAAACCTGTTCGACGCGCAGTATTACGACTATGCGGTGGCGAGCTCGGCCACCTATGGCCGCTATAACGCCTATCCGTTGCCGGGGCGCACCTTCATGGTGAAGGTCGGCGTAACGTATTGATCGCGGCTTTTAATGATCAAGGATTGACGCGCGGCCGGGGCGTCACCCGGCCGCGCGGCCTTTGCTAGAGCGGCTGCCACATTGACGGCACCAGCTCGTAGCCGGTCGCCGTCTTGACCATGTGGCCGCAGGCCGGGAACGGAAAGTGATAGGCCTCGACCAGCATGCGATCGGCCGCGGCGCGGTCGAGCATGCGCCGGCGTGTCTTGACCGAGAGGGCGCCGTCCATATCGAAGATCGGCTGCCAGTCCGGGTGCCGGGCGAACAGTTCGGGATTGCGCACGGTGTCGCTCATCGCCAGCAGCGACTGATTCCCTGAGTGGATGGCGAAGGCGGTGTGGCCGGGCGTATGGCCGTAAGCAGGCAGCGAGACGATGCCGGGCACGAGCTCGGCACCGGGCTTGAACCGCTGCGCCTCCTTGGCGATGTCGGCAAAGATGCGCCGCGCATTGCGGAAATAGCCGAGCACCGAGCCTGAGGCTCGGCTCTGGTTGCCGTCGTCCATCCAGAACGTCCACTCTGGCTCGGGCACGAAGATCTGCGCGTTCGGGAAGACCTTGTCGCCGTCCTTGGTCTTGAGGCCGTCGATATGATCGGGATGGAAGTGCGAGATCAGGATGGTGTCGATGTCGCCGGCCTTGACGCCGCCGGCGGCGAGATTGGCGTTCATGAATCCGGCGGTGTCGGCCAGCTGGCCGGCGCTGCCGGTGTCGATCAGCACGAGTTGCTTGCCGGTGTTGACCAGGAGCGCGGTGAACGAGATCGGCAGGATGTTTGGCGGCAGGAAGGCCTTCGCCAGCGCCGCGTTGACGGCGCCGCCGCTGGCATTGCGGACGAACTTGCCGTCGATCGGCAGAAACCAGGTGCCGTCGTACAGCGCGGTGAGTTCGAATTGACCGAGCTTGTAACGATAGGCGCCGGGTCCTTGCGCCCGCGCGAGCGGCGCGGCGGCACGACCGGCGCTCGGCAGCGCCATGGCGCCGGCGGCCAGCGCCGAGGCGGCGATGAAGGAGCGGCGGGAAAAGTGCGTCATCGTTTCCCTCTCTCGTCCGGTTTGTCGCCGCGCGTTCGGCGCAGGGCGGCTGGTGACGATTGTCCGCCTGTATAACACCGCACCGCCAGGATTAGTTCTGGTGGCCTTGATCCGTCGCGATCGGCTAAGATCGCCGTCGGGATTCTGCCGTGAATTTTTAGCCGATCGTTGCGAGGACTGATGCGGAAGCGACTGTTGGGGCCGACGAGGCCGCGCGCTGTTGGCCTGCTTGCTCTTGGACTGCTGGGTCTGACCCTTGGTCTCGCGCTTGGCGGCTGCGCCAGCGATATCGGCCCGAGCGCCGATGAGTTGAAAGCCCGCTGGGAAGCGCAGAACGTCTATCCGGAAAACTACAAGCGCGACCTGCTGGCCTTCATGCGCACCTATCTCAACGACCCGACGCGTATCCGCGGCGCGGCGGCGTCACGGCCGGAGCGCAAGTCGGTCGGGCAGGGCGAGCGGTTTGTGGTGTGCGTGCGCTACACCGAGCGCAAGGACGACGGCACCTATGGCAAGCCCAAGGACGGCGCCGCCACGTTCGTGTCGAACAAGCTGGACCGGTTTTTCGACACCCCGTCGGAAGTGAAGGCGTTATGCAAGGACGCCGTGCTCGAGCCGTTTCCGGAAATGGAAAAGCTCACGCGCTAGCGCGGGAGGTTTCGGTGCGCGACCGCAGAGCGGACGTACGACGCCCGCCGAGCACGCGCTCGGCGGCTATCGGTTTCAGACGAAGCGGTCGAAAGCAGCCTCGGGCGACGAGGTTACTTAACCTTGAGGTTCTCCGCGGACGTCTTGCCGCGGTTTTCGACGAGTTCGAACTGAACGGTCTGACCTTCGTTCAGCGTGCTAAGTCCGGCGCGTTCGACTGCCGAGATGTGGACGAACACATCCTTCCCGCCTTCTTGGGGCTGGATGAAACCGTAGCCCTTCGTCGGATTGAACCACTTTACGGTGCCCTGAGGCATGCTAGATCTCCGAGGTATTGCGAGTAACCCCCGTAGTTTGGCACAATCTATGATCGGTGCAAGCTCCCCGTATGCCTCGGACATTGCGACTTTTGAGTTATTTTTGGCCCGCGGCGCGGCCAATCCGGCGCTGGAAAGGGCCGAAAGGCCGTCTGGTGCCGCAAGAGGCCGAAGGCCGAGTGGTGCCGGATGAGAGGATTGAACTCCCGACCTTCGGTTTACAAAACCGCTGCTCTACCGCTGAGCTAATCCGGCATTCTCTCGCTTGAATAAGCGAGCCGCCACGGCGCCGCGATAGCGGAATCCGGCTGCGAAATCAATCGCCTCCGCATCCCGGCGGGGGTTGCCGGGCCGTGAACGGCCTAAGAGCGCTTGCCGAACAAATACTTGCTGCTAGGAAAATGGCGGATCGGCTGAAATTGCCAGCGCACCGCCGGGTGCCGTTTCGTCCAATCGGCAAAGAACCGCACATTGTCGACGCCGGCGAAATCGGACTGAAAGGCAATCAGGAACAAGGCGAAGCGATCCGCGAGTTCGAGAAGGATGTTTCGCGCCGCGATCGGCGCCTCGCTCAGGGACCAGGTTCCGATCATCAGGGCCTTGCCGTTCGCGGACGCACGCGCCACCGCGTTTCGCAGTTCATTGGCGTCCGATAGGCAGACGATCTCGCCGGGCGTGGCGCTTTCGGCGGCGTCGGCCACGGCAAATCCCATCGATCGCAGATAGAAGCGTTGCAGCGCCGAGAAGTGCGGCAGGTCGAAAATAATATAGGTGCCGCGAAAACCGAGATTGCGCGTCAAGCGGCACATGCTGCCGTAGCCGCCGCCGAATTCGACAATGCAGCCGAGATCGGCGACCTCGGTCGCGGTGCTCCGTTCGAACAGCGCCAGGTGATAGGCATGATGAATGAGATTACCGCTGCTCGCCGGATAGAGCGGATAGCGATACGGACGGCCGACCGGCGCCTCCGCGATCGCCGGCCGCCAACGTCGCCAGTTGTGCCGAAGAAGATACAGCAGCTCGCGGGCCACGTAGCCGTAGAACGTGACGAACATGGCCTTCAGGATCACCGGCCAGCGCAGGAATTCGCGGGGGTCCTCGTTGAGGACGTGATGACGCAGCGTGACGAGGTTCTCCATCCATTCTTCAGCGCCGCCCGGGACCGTCTCGGGCAGCGCCGCGGTCGCGATCTCACTGCGTAACCGCGCAATATTGGCCTCGTCCTTCGCCGTGAGCGGTTTGGGCGCCGGCGAGAGCGCATCGGACAGGGCAAACACCGCGTTGCGTAGCGCCCGCCTTGGCAAGGTTCGAATGAAATTCGTCATCGCGGTTCGTCTTTCGGCGCTTTCGAGGAGCAGCCGCGCTATGTGACACAAAAAAACGCCCCGCACGGTGGTGCGGGGCGTCTGTCGATGGCAAGGCGGGAGGCCGTGGCCTCCCGCTCCAGCACTACATCGTGCTGATGTCGCGATCCTTGGTCTCGGGCAGGAAGATCAGCGCCACGACGAAGCTCATCGCCGCCACGCAGATCGGGTACCAGAGGCCGGAGTAGATGTTGCCGGTGGCCGCCACAATGGCGAACACGGTGGCCGGCAGGAAGCCGCCGAACCAGCCGTTGCCGATGTGGTACGGCAGCGACAGGCCCGAGTAGCGGATCCGGGTCGGGAACAACTCAACCAGCCAGGCGGCGATCGGCCCGTACACCATGGTCACATAGAAGACCAGGATGGCGAGCAGCAGCACCGTCATCGGATAGTTGATCTCGGCCGGATCGGCGCTGGCCGGATAGCCGTGCGCCTTCACCGCCGCGGTGATCGCCGCGGGCAGGCCCGCGGTGTCGGCGGTCAGCTGGGTATCGCCGATCTTGACGCTCGCCTTGGTGCCGGCGGGCGCTTTCACGTTTTCATAGTTCACCGAGAGATTCACCAGCGTCGACTTGATGACGTCGCAAGCCGTGCTGAAGGTTTCGGTGCCGGTCGCCTTGAACTGGAACGAGCACTGGGCCGGGTCGGCGGTGACAACCACCGGCGCGGCGGCCAGAGCATGCTCCAGCTTCGGATTGGCGAAGTGGGTGAGGCCGGCGAAGATCGGGAAGTAGGTGATGACCGCTAGCGCGAAGCCGGCGAGCATGATCGGCTTGCGGCCGATCTTGTCCGACAGCCAGCCGAACAGGATGAAGCCCGGTGTGCCGATCGCCAGACCGATCACGATCAGGATCCAGGCGGTGACAGCCGGAACCTTGAGCGTCTGCGTCAGGAAGAACAGCGCGTAGAACTGACCGCCGTACCAGACCACCGCTTCGCCGGCGGTGGCGCCGAACAGAGCGAGAATGGCGATCTTGGCATTCTTCCATTCGCCGAAGGCTTCGCCGAGCGGACGCTTCGACTGCTTGCCTTCGTCGACCATCTTCTTGAACAGCGGCGATTCCGACAGCTTGAGCCGGATCCAGATCGACACGACCAGGAGGATACCCGACAGTAGGAACGGAATGCGCCAGCCCCAATTACCAAAGGCTTCGTCGCCCATGGCGGTACGGATGCCGAGGATCAGCAGCAGCGCCATGAACAGGCCGAGCGTGGCGGTGGTCTGAATCCAGGAGGTGTAATAGCCGCGCTTGCCCGGAGGAGCATGCTCAGCGACGTAAATCGCCGCGCCGCCGTATTCGCCACCGAGAGCGAGACCCTGCACCAGACGCAGCGCGATCAACACGATCGGCGCCACGATGCCCCAGCTTGCATAGCCGGGCAGCACGCCGATGAAGAACGTGCCGACGCCCATCAGCGACATGGTCACGAGGAAGGTGTATTTGCGGCCGATGGTGTCGCCGAGACGGCCGAAGATCAGCGCGCCGAACGGACGCACGGCGAAGCCGGCGGCGAAAGCCAGCAGCGCGAAGATGAAGCCGACATTGGGTGGCACGTTTGAGAAGAAGTATTTGGCCAGGAACGCGCCGAGCGTTCCGTAAATGTAGAAGTCGTACCACTCGAACACGGTGCCGAGCGAAGACGCGAAGATGACCATTCTTTGCTCGGAGGTCATGCCCTCCGATTTGAATGGAACAGCGGTCGTCGTTGACATTGGCGTTTCCCCTTTTGCGCGTTGCCTAATTCTTTTTGGGGCGAACCGTTTTCTTGGTCTCAATCGTCTCGAGAGTCGCCCCTGCGACATCGATACGCCGGGTTAATGATGTGAGTCTGTGCACCACAGGTCTTACGCCTAAAGACCTAAACGCTACGTATAAGTATTTGAAAAATATAATAAAAAACGTCTGTAACGAGAAGTTAATGCTAACCGGCGGCAGCGCGATTATCACAAGCCAGTGGTGAGCCGCTCGAGAATATCGATCAGCCAGGCGGCGGCTTCCAGCACCGCCAGCCGCTGCGCCAGTTTCGTCTTGCGGAATGTGTCGTTGAGCAATGTCAGCGCGCGCTTGTAGCCGGGATGGGATTGCGCACTGCCGCCGATCGAACGCAGCCGGACGATCAGCTTTTCACGGCGCGCCTCCACGGCGTCATAGCGCTGCCGGAAATCGCCGCGCGTCGCCGATGACGCTTTGGGGGGAGACACGGGAGACCGTCGGTGAGGCATTGCCAGTTAACTTTAACGGTGGGGTGAAAACATTCGCCGGATCCGATCGACACTCGCGATGTCCTGACTATGGCATCGCCAATCCGGCCGCAAGCGCAATTAATGTTACCCAGCGAATGAATGCGGCGGCGTAAAGGCTTTGTATAAAATGTGTTCGAGACCATTCACGGAGTCCCGAATGCGCGCACGGTTTGCCATTGGAACTTTCATCGCCGTCGTCATGGTGACCGCTGCCGGCGGGGCCAGCGCGGCGGACTATGCCGTTGGCCGTTCCGGCATTGTCGGCGGCTATGCCGCAGGCGGCGTGCGCGCACCGCAACTGTTGATCTACGACGATGAACCGGGCGTCTACGTGCGCGCGTACTGGGCCACGCCGTGGCAGGGCCGGCATTATTATCCGTTCACCGGCAAGAAGCCGAAGGTCGGACGTCACGAGCGTTTGTCGGCTGTGCGCCCAGTGCCGCCGCCGGCCGAAACTTTCTACCGCGAATGGTCGACCATCTCGCTGTACCCGCCGCCGCGGCAAGTCATTTTACCGGAGGCGCCCGAACAACCCATCGGTCCGCTCAAGTGAATGCAATGACCCAACCATCGCGCAACGCCGCCGTTTTTTTCGTTATCGCTGCCGTGCTGATGCCGGCTGGCGCGCAGGCGCAATGGTACAGCTCAGCGGCCAGCCCGCCGCCGCTCTATCCTTATGCGGTTCGCACCGACCGGCCTTATGCCGTCGAGGTCGCGCCGAATACTTATGTCATTCAGCGTCCGGCGGCGCGCCGGCAGTCTCACGGGCAAACCGGCAACGCCAATGTCGCAGTAGCCGCGCGCGGGCGCGGCAAAACCGATCCGGCCTTGGTCGACGAATTGCGCAATCGCCCCAAGGTGACGCGCCCGGTGGTCGAAACCACCCAGGTCGTGCGCGAGAAGCCGGTGGTGATCGAGACCAAGCGTTACGTCGACGATCCGCCGCGCGTCATCGAAAGATATAACGTCGTGGACGACAAGGTCGCGGAAGGTAAGCCGGCGCGCGCCAAGGGTAAGCGGGTGGCCACCGCCGAGACCGGCGACGCGCCGGTCGCGGACAAGCGCAAAGGCAAAGACGAAGTGAAGCGCGTCATCAATGCCGAGGCCGAGATTACCATCCTCGGGCCCGATCGCATGAGCATCCGGCTGTTCCGCAAAGGCAGCAAGGCCAACGCCAGCGCCGACTAAAAGATTCCAGACTTAGTGGGACGTGGGCGGCGGGCGGGGGCCCGCCGTTCGCATTTCAAGTGCAGTCAAATGGGATTGCGAATTACAGACTTCGGCTCGCGACATAGAGCCCAAGCGCCGCCGCGTTCGACACGTTCAGGCTCTTGATCTCGCCGGGCAGGTCGATGCGCGCGACGTGGTCGCAGATTTCCTTGGTCAGTTGTCGCAGGCCTTTGCCTTCGGCCCCTAACACCAGCGCCAGCGGCGCGCGCAGCGGCAGCGCGGCGAGATCGGCTTCGCCATCGGAGTCGAGGCCGACCACCAGAAAGCCGCTCTGCTTCAGTGCGGCGAGCCCGCGCGCCAGATTCTGCACGCTGACCAGCGGCACATGCTCGAGCGCGCCGGAAGCGGCCTTGGCGAGCGCGCCGGTCGCGTCCGGGCTGTGGCGTTGCGTGGTGACGATGGCGGTGGCGCCGAACGCGGCGGCGGAGCGGAAAATGGCGCCGACATTATGCGGGTCGGTGATCTGGTCGAGCACCAGCACGACGCCGCGCGCCGGCAACTTCTCGATGTCGGGTGAGGGCAGCGGATCGGTTTCCAGATAAAGCCCCTGATGCACCGCATCGGGCAGCAGCCGTTCGGCAATCGCCGACGGGCGCACCACTTCCGGCGCGACCTTCGCCACGACGCCTTCGTCGGTCAGTTTGCGGGCGGCGTTCTCGGTGGCGAGAAACTTGCGAATCTGCCGGGCCGGGTTGCGCAGCGCCGCCGTCACCGTGTGCCAGCCATACATAATGACTGTTTCGCTGGCGTCGTCGCCGCGCAAGGTCTCTCGCCGGGCGCGTTCGCCGCGTTCGCGGCGGCCGATCTGCTCGTGCGTGGCGCCGGGAGTGCGAGATGTCATCGAATTGTTTCCGGGCCCGCCGCTTGAACCGATGCGCCAGCGGTGCGGGGCAAAGCGAGCCTTAACCGATCCGACGGCGAGGGAACAGCCTTATGGCCAACTTAACCCCCGGCCTCCATTGACTTCACGCGGATGCCTGCCCATAAACCCAGCCATTCCCGATCCGTCCGGACGGAAAACCCGTTTATCTTTCGGGATCAATACGGTAGGACGGCTTTGGGGGAGAGTGTCCCGAGTGGCAAAGGGGGCGGACTGTAAATCCGCTGGCTACGCCTTCGTAGGTTCGAGTCCTACCTCTCCCACCAACCTGCTTCGCGCGTCGCGCTTGCCAGGATTGCACGGTTTTCCTGCGCGAAGCAGGATGTCCTCCGAAGCCTTGGCGGAGGAGGGCGCGTTTCCAAGGACGATGGTTCAAGTTCCGCGGGTGTAGCTCAATGGTAGAGCAGCAGCCTTCCAAGCTGAATACGAGGGTTCGATTCCCTTCACCCGCTCCAACTTTTTCAGTGACTTAAGGCAAGGCCTATTTTGGCTTGGGTACGGCGGCGCCTTGCAGCTGGGCGCCTTTTTGCGCCGGCGCCGGACCGGTCATGCAGCTGACCGTGCCTATCGTGTTGGACCCGTATTGCACATAGCCCGTCGGCGTCGGCGGCGTGTGCGCAGCCGTAATCGGCAGATAGATGTAGCACACGGTGCCGTCGACCGGATCGCGCCAGCGCTGAACGATGGTGTCCTGCAACGGGCCGGCGAACTGCCGCTCCAGTTGCATCTTCGGCAGCCTGGCCCATTCGGTCTGCTGCGCCGTCGCCGGCGGGGCCGCGAGCAGGAACACGGCCGCGGCTGCGGCGTAATAGTATCTTGTCACCATGCCAACTGTACTCCCACGCGGCCGCCGACCTGATTTTGATTGAGACCGTAACCGATCGCGCCCGATGCAACGAGATTCTCGCTCAATCGCAGTGCGCTGGTCAGCGCCAGCGCGTTCTGGCCGGAGAACGTACCGACGTTGACGCCAAGCGCGTATCTCTTGTTGTCCGGAAGGCTGCCGCCGCCCATGGCCATCGCCATGGCGACGCCGCCATTCGCTCGATCGACGCGCTGATTAGTGTCGTTGATTTGCGACTGCAGATTATTGATTTGCGGTTGGTAATTCAGGCCGGCGACGACGCTGTTGAGCTGACCGACATTGACCGCGTCGGTGTTGCTGACGCCCGCTGCAACATTGGTGACGCGCCGCTCGTTACCCGCGGAGCCGACCGACACCGTATTGGCGGCGCTTGCGATGGAACCCTGGCCGATCGCCACCGAATTGGTCGCGCCGGCCTGCACGGTGGCGCCCTGGCCGAAGGCCGAACCGTTGCTCGCCAGCACGGTCGCATTCTGCCCGACCGCGACCGAATTGGCGCTCGCCGCGTTGGCGCTGTCGCCGATGGCGACATTGCCTGTGGCGCCGACCTGGGCGTTGACGCCGTAGACCGAAGCGTTGGTGAAGTTGTTGTCGGTGGCGCCGGGGCCGATCACCACCGAATTCGCGGCGGAGACGGCGCCGGTGCCGATGGCGATGGCGTTGGCGCCGCTGGCATTGCTGTTCTGCCCAATGGCGACATTGCCGGCATCGGCGGCCGACGCGTTGGTGCCGAACGCCAGCGAATTGCTGCCGGTGGCATTCGCGCCCGTGCCGATGGCGTTGGCATTCGTGCCGGTCGCCGAGGCCGCGGTGCCGCTGTCGTTGCTTTTGAAATAGGGCGAACTGCCGGGGGTGATGCCGGCGACCGTGCTGGTCAGGCTGGCGATGTCGGCAGTGTTGGCAGCGACTTGTTGATTGGTGGCGTAAAGCTGGCTGCCGTTGACGGCGTCGGTGCTGGACGACGACACCGTGCCGGCGGCGACGCCGGTGACGGTGCGGTTGCCGGCGGTGCCAGCGACATTGACCACCGTGCCGTCGGTCGAAGCGCCGATAGTGACCGGCTGGCCGGCGGCGCTCTGCTGCACCAGGCCGATGGTGCCATTGCTGATTTGGGTTTGCAGACCGCTCAGCCCGTTGTTCACGGCGCTGAAGGCGCTGCCGACGTTGTTATACGTGGTGCCCAGGATGACGTAACTCGGCGCATTCATGATGCCGCTGGTCAGCGTCGTGCCGAAGGCGTCGGCGACGCGCTGGTTGGCGGTAAAGAGCTGGCCGGCGGTGGCGGCGTCGGTCGAGCCCGAGGAGATGGTGCCGTCAGCGACGTTGACGATCTTGCGTTCGCTGCCGACCTTGCCGACCGACACCACATTGGCGACGTTCGCCACCGAGTTCGAGCCGATGGCGACGGAGTTGCTGCCGCTGGCGCCGACCTGCGCGCCGTTGCCGATGGCGATGCCGTTGGCCGCACCCGCGTTGACAAAGGCGGCGTGGCCGGCACCTGACGATGAGGCGCCGCCGATGGCGATCGAATTGGCGCCGTTGGCCAGGGTGTTGGAGCCGGCTGTAAAGCTGTCGTTTCCGGACGCGCTGCTGTTGGATCCGAGTGCCAAGCCTCGCGTGCCGCTGGCCGTGCTGCCGTTGCCGAACGCCGAACTACCCGCGCCGCTGGCGGTTGAAAAGGCGCCGACCGCAGATGCTGAATTGCCGGTCGCATTGGCGCCCGCACCGAGAGCCGTGGCGTTAAGGGCATTCACATAAGCATTGACGCCTAACGCAATCGCACCGGAGATCGCGCCCGAGCCGACCTGGGCGCCGTTGCCGATGGCGATGCCGTTCGCCGCCGCCGCATCGACATAGGCTGCATTGCCGGCGCCGCCGACCGTGTTTCCACCGATCGCAATGGAGTTCGCCCCTGTCGCCTCGGTATTGGCGCCTAGCGCGACGCTAAAACCGCCGGTCGCTGCGGAACGAAAGCCGAGAGCGCTGCCTTCAATGCCGCTCGCTCCGCTTTGGAACCCGACCGCTGTAGAGCCAGAATTAGTCGCACCCGCGTTGCTGCCGTAGGCCGTCGCTCCAACCCCGTTCGCGGTCGCGCCCGTTCCGCAGGCGACCGAGTTTATACCGGTGGCGACGGCGCTATCGGCCCCGCCCGGCGTCGTGCTGTCGCAGACGAATTGCGCCGCTGCCGGCTGGGCGGCAAGGGCCATGACGGCGCTGGCCAGGAGGGCGCTGGCCAAAAGCATTCGCAGTCGCATTGGAATCAAAGTGCCGCGCACCGGGCACGCCTCCCAAAAACCGGAAACTAGAAGAGCGGCGGCGGGGCACAACTGTAGAAATTTGGTCGCATCC
>JAQSCR010000404.1:19742-20783 GCA_029945495.1 Pseudolabrys sp.
TATGGGGAGCGAGGGCCCGGGTTAATGAGTTTAATCACAGCAAGAACCTGGAAAAATCCGGCAACACCGGAGGAAATCGGCGCGCTCCGCGCCGAGCCGGGATTTGCCGGCGCCATGCGTACATCGGCCGCCAGCCTCACCGAAATGTATCAGGGCGGCCATCTGCTCAACTGGCTGATGGACGACCGCGCGCGGCTGCTGTTCGGCTACCTCACGCTTTATCTCCACTACACGCGTGATCCCGCCGACCCGACATCTGGCCTGACGCCGACGCGCATGAAGATCATGAGCGCGGAGCAGGGGATCTGCAGTTCGGGACGCACGACGGCCATGCTGTCTTTGATGCGTTTCGGCGGCTATCTGGCGCCGGACGTCAGCGCCGACGGCCGCCAGCGCCGTCTGGTCCCGACGGGCAAGCTGCTCGACATGCTGCAGGCGCGCTGGCGCGTGCATTTCGGCGCCATGGCGCCGCTGGTGCCGGACGGCGATGCGATGATGACGGCGCTCAGTGAGCCCGACTTCGGCCCGCGCCTGGTGGTCGGCATCTCAAAGCGGTTTCTGGCGGGGTTTCGCTTTCTGACGCACGCGCCCGATCTCGGGCTATTTGCCGAACGCAACGCCGGCATGCTGATCCTGGCGAGCCTGCTGACGGCGGGCGAGCCCGGCGATGCGATGCCGCCGCAACGGCCGGTGCCGATTTCAATTTCGGCGCTGGCACGGCGGTTCTCGGTGTCGCGTCCGCACGTGCTCAAGCTGATCCGCGACGCGGCTGCCGCCGGTTTGATCACGCGGATCGGCGCCGACGGCGATCACATCATGATCCAGCCACGACTGGCCGACGCGGCGCAGAATTTCTTTGCGACCATGTATCTGCTGTTCGCCGATTGCGCGCGCGACGCGTTGCGTGCCGGGCCGGGCCGGGCCGGGGCGGAACGGCAGGGATCGCCCCGAAACCACCTAAATCGCTCTCAAATTCCCCGGTTTCGGCCCTTGCAAAGTCGCGCTCTATAATGCATGACTTTGGCGCGGCGGACCCCAATG